>CAZDLH010000121.1:0-7002 GCA_964505925.1 uncultured Burkholderiales bacterium | reverse complement strand
GGCCTTGAACCTAGTCGTTTCGGGCTCGTAGCGCGATTCGGCCAGCTCGCGGTAGGTCTCGTGGGCGGCGAACAGATTTCTCTGCATCTCTAGGAGTCTGCCCCGAAGGAACTGACCCCTTTGAGCGGCGGCCGTTCCCGGGCTCGAGATGATGATGTTGTCGACCACCTGGCCCGCCATGATATAGTTCTCGGCTTTGAAGAAAAGCTCTGCGAGATCGATGCGCAGATTGGCCGGCCGCCTGCGGACTTCAGCGGCGAAGTCCCCCACCATCGCGAATCGAAAGGCGTCGTCGACATGGTTGTTCTCGATCCCCCACCGCACCCTTCTCTCGACGTTATTGAAGAACTCCTCGGTCAGTAGCTGCTGGTTCTGACGCAGATGCTCGCGCCACTCGGTGCTCGGCCTCCGAAACATGTCGCGCAGCATTTCGACCGGGGTCGACGCTGCCTGCACAGCCGTGGCAAAGCAAAAAAATAGGAGGAGTACCCCCCCCGTCAGCCTGGCTCGTTTCACTTCAATACCTCCAACAGAACTCGCACCGGCCAAGACCGGCCCATCTCGTCGCCCATGAAACCTACACCCCCCGCTGGAGGTTGCGGCGCTCTCAACCCGAAGACCCCCCGCGTAAAGAGGCCTCCTTGCCCAAGATCTCATCTAGAACGTTAAGCGCAAAGCGATCAGCAGTGTACCAGTCGTGGTGCCCGTCATCAACGGTCGAAGAGCAGCCGTTTTCGACTCCCCTATCCCGCAGGGCCGCGAGGAGCTCCGCGGTGCGATAGAAGTTCGCATCCCCAGGCTCCGCCCACTCGGGGCCGCTAGCCAAGAAGAACCTCATCCGTTTGAGCTGCGCCGACGGCAGATTGCGCGCCAGCCAGACGGGAGAGTGAGCCTTCACCCTGGCTTTATCTCGGGGTCGACCGAAGATGGGATCGAAGAGGGGATGCCTCAAGATAGCATCGTTTTCCCGTATCGGATCGTAGGGGAACGAACCGTCGTAGACGGCCACCGCGTGAAAGAGCCCCGGATTTCTCAGAGCCACCACCGTCGCGTTCAGCCCTCCCAAAGAGAAGCCGATAGCTATCCGGCGAGGGTTCAGTAGACCCAGAGCGTCGTCGAGTTCGGGCACCAGCTCTGACCGAAATCCGCTCTCGAAGGCGCCGATCCCGCCCCCGACGAAAAGCCCCTGCTCGGCCAGGCGCGGCTCCGCCCAATCGATGGCGAGAGTCAGCCCCTGTCGGTCATCGCCCCCGAAATCCGGTAGGACCAACAGACACGGGGGGAGCCGCCCCGAGGCGACCTTGTGCTGGAGCAGATCCGGGAAGGCCTGCGCCTCCCCTTCCGGCTGGTGTTTCGCCCGCGACCCGTCCTCCCCGGGATAGAACCATTCGCTGTAGTGACCGCGAAACAGATAGATCACCGGAAACTGAGTCCGCTCGAGCGGAGCCGGGCTCGGCCGGTACAGACCCACGAAGCGCCTCAACCCTAAGTGAGCCGAATAGTAGGAGAGTCGAACGACCTCCCCTACGGGCAGATCCTGAAGTTCGTCGAGCCCCACGATCCGCCGATGAGCCACATCTTGTTTCCATCCTTGCACGGTCGGGGCGCTTTGCGCTGCAGCCCTGTAAACCCTACCTGTGGAACCTTCGAGGCGAAAGCCGCGCCGGCAGCCTCTCGGAATACCCCGAGGAGAGGTTCACCGCGACCTCCGGACGAAGGGAATTCGAGCAAGGAATGTCTCAACTCAACCACAGATCCCCCATCGAGCGATCCCAAACCGAAAGCTCAGACCCGGCGCTGTTCCGGCGCCTCTGGAGAGCGGCCACCGTGGCGCTACTCCTGCTTACTTTAGTAGGCTGTCAGACCGAGCACCCCATCGCGGGCGGCTGGCAAGGGGAGGACACCGAAGGCAACGAGGTGAGTCTCATCTTCGAGAACTCGGGACGGTTCCGGGCCTTCGCTCCGGGTGAACAGCTCGAAGGCTCCTGGCAAGCGGACCTCGAGAGCACCCCTCACCGCATCACCTTCAGCTTCGATGAGGGCCTGACGACCACCACCATCTTCAAGCTCCAAGGGAACAACATGCTCATCGAACCGGTGGTCGAGCACGACCTGGTCCCCGAGGCCTTCACTCAAAGCGCTACCGTCTACCGAAAAACCCGATGATCCGACGAGCTACCATAGTCGGCGCTCTTTTGGTTGTACTCAGCACCGTCGGCGCTGCCGTGCTGCCGGACTGGGACACCCTGAGGTTGACGGTGGAGCCTGGGCGCGGCCTGCCGGGCTTGGTCTTAGGGGAGCCTCTACCCGAGGAGTGGAGTGCGCCCTTGGGTGAGCCGAACCACACCTTCGACTACCACGACACCGGGGAGCGATACCGAAAGCTAGTCTGGGGTGAACACAAGGACGGCCGCCTCCTGCGCGGGGTCGGTCTGTTCACCCTCGGGACGGAGCAAAACAGCCAGATC
Organism: uncultured Burkholderiales bacterium; assembly: GCA_964505925.1. Lineage (GTDB taxonomy): Bacteria > Vulcanimicrobiota > Xenobia > Xenobiales > JADMJV01 > JAEXNA01. The sequence goes on along the minus strand of CAZDLH010000121.1, from coordinate 4,534 downwards.
CTCGACCTCCGAATCCGGAAGGTTCGGGCGTCGGCAGCGAGGTTCGAGGTCTTCTTAGGCTTGCCCGTGGAGCGCCTAAAGCAGCGGGCCGAGATGACCCAGCAGGAGGGTCAGACCTCCTATCTCCTACCGGGACTTGCCATGCTAGTGGAAGAGAGCAACCTCGTCGAGTTCCGGATCGTTCCGCTCGAGACCGCTTCCTGGCGCTTTGCGGAGTGGCCTATCGAGATCGGGCGAGGCGTCGGCCCTTTGCTCCTCGGACAGACCTTGAGCGAAGAGGCTCTCGAGCACTTCGGACCTCCGACCGTCCAGGAGCGAGCCCGCGTTCTGTGGCGCAGCCCCGACGGAAGTCAAGAGGTCGAAGTGGTCGTCGACCGCCCCGGCCGACGGATCTCCCGCATTCGGGGAACCGGGATCAACTGGAAGACCGAGTCCGGACTCGGTCTCGGAGCCTCCGAAGAGTCGTTTCTCAAAGTGCACCCCAAGGGGCGTTCTTCCTTCGGTCTAGACACCGACGAGCGCGTCGTGAGGCTCCCTGGGCTCAGAGCGACTTTCCGCAGCGACTCGCTAGCGACGTTCGATATCTTTCCGGTAGCGGGAAATCGCCCCGACACCGAGCATCTAGACAACTGGTGAGACAACTGGTGAGACCCCTAGGCTAATGCAGCTCCCACTCGATCCGTCCCCAGTCCGGCACCCGATCCCGATTTTCTCTTAGGATCTTCTTGAGCTCTTCGGCCTCAGCTTTCAAGAGCTCAAGAAGGCGCTCATACTTATCGTCTTCGATGATGTGCAGAGTGCTGAGATCCTTGCGGAGCTCCCGGGCATCGACCAAGGCCACGAACCCTCGACAGCCGAGGTCTAAAGTCTGCCTACTCAAGATCACGCCGTCTTCAATGAAGAGGACCTGCGCCAGCGGGGCGAGCTCCATGCGGATGGCCAACGCCCTCCCGACGCCGTTGCCTTTTAAGCCCTCTTCCACCCCGCGATCGTAGCGGTTGGTGACGGTGGCGTGAGACTCTTCGAGCACTCGAAAGCCTCCGGGAGTCTGCGCCGGCACCAGCTTTTCGATCAGGTGGTGCCGGGGGTCCGCCACCCCCATAACAAACTTGGTACTAGACATAAACCGAGCCCTTATGGGCACTTTCGTCTGTCCGGGGCTGGGGTCTTTCCGGATCTGGTACCCGGGGAAGCGGGGGCGGCCGAAGGAGCCGTCGCTAACGAGCCTTCTACCGAGGCGCACCTCCATCGCAGAAAAGGAGCAGCTATCGTAGACGATGCGGTTCTCGCGGTCGAAGGAGGCGGGACGCTTAAAGACATAGTCCAAAACGTCGGTGTTCAGGGTGAACCAACCGGAGTCGAACTGCTCCTTCCAGTTTCGGTTGAGCTGCATCACGAACCCGTTCTGGGTCTTGGCCCTGCCCGAGGCGGGAGCGTCACGCCATCCACCGGACTCCAGGAGAAAATCCTGGCGTCGACCTTCGGATACGGCAGCCGCACCGATGCGCCTCGGTTTGACCGCCAAGCTACCTTGCAAGCCGGCGGCTAGATGGCGCAGCGCAGGGTTGTTGCTATGCTCGTGGCTTAGCAGATGCGCCAAGAGCACCTCCATCCCGGTCAGCCCCTCGGGAGCGGCATCGGAGGTGAACCTCACCGAGGTGATGCCGGCGTCGATCTGAACCCGCCGGGCCCCGGAACAGTGGGCAGCCTGGATGACCTTCAAGATCCAGTGATATCGGCTAGGTAGCTGGAACTGCGAGAGACGCTCGGCCGCCCTGCTCGCCGCTAGAGTGAACCCCCCGGTAGATTCGTGCTGACCTTCCGCCTGATAGCGACCGATCAGGTCCTGTATATCTAAAATTTTTCCACTCACCCTTATGATTTTACTGCACCTAGACGAACCTCCTGTTGTTGCTAGCATCGAAAGGTCTCTCAGAGGAAAGTGAGAATCAGCTGTCAAGGGAATGAGTGCTCGAGATCAACGCGAGGGGGAGAATCGCGCTCGAGAGGTTTCGGAGTATCCAGACCACTCCACTGTCCGTACGGGGCAATCGTTCACCGCGCGGGGCCGCAAATGGCTACGCAGCGGTTTCGATCTGCTCATCGAGGGGCCGAGCGAGGGTGGGGAGCGCCGTATTCCTCTCTGCTATGCGCATATGACTTTGGGCTCCCCGTTCGGCCCCAAGGATAACGATATCGTTATCCAGGACGAATGCGTGGCTAACCGCCAAGCGATCATCAAACTGATTCAAGGCAACGTCTTTTTTAACAATCTCAATCCGAAACTGGCGGTCCAGGTCAACGGTGTGGAGTGCTCCTTCGCTCAGCTGAACCCCGGGGATACCCTCGCCATCGGAGACTACCGAGTAACCGTCCTGCGCCTCTCCAAGGGTGTAGCTTTCCTGGAAGGGTACACCGACCCTCACCGCCACCAGCAGTGGACCTTGGCAGAGAGCCGAACCACCATCGGACGGAGAGGTCGCCGAGACAATCGAGTGTACCTCGAAGACTCTTCGGTCTCCCGCGAGCACGCCACCATCTTGGCCACCGACGGCCACTTCGTACTGCAGCCGGACTCCGAGCACCCGGTTTGGGTTAACTCCGACCAGGTGACCGGCATGTACGTCCTCAACGACGAGGACCTCATCCAGTTAGGTCAACAGCTCCTGCGCTTCCGGACCTACCGAGCCAAGAGCCAGCCCCGGGCCCTCATACCCAGCGAGGCCACCATCCTTTTCTCCGACATCTGGAACTACACGTCCCTGTCGGAGAGCCGTCCCTTAGAGGAGACCATCAGCCAGCTCAACGAGGTCTATAAGGGGCTGGGTCGCGTCATCATCGAGCATCAAGGCCTACTGATGACCTACCTGGGCGACGCCATGATGGCGGTCTTCGGCTCCGGTCAAGACGGACCCGCAGACCCCGACACCCACGCCGAGCTCGCGGTTCGAGCCGGTCTCGGTATGTTGGACGCCATCGAGTCCCTCAACCGCCAGTGGAAACTGCGCGGCGTCCCCCAGCTCGAGATCGGTGTGGGGATCGCCACCGGTGAGGTGATGCTCGGGGATGTCGGTCTCACCGGACATCGGGAGTTCGCCGCTATGGGGGACACCACCAATGTGGCCTCCCGCATCGAAAAGCTCACTCGGGAGCACAGGATCCATCTACTGATCAACGGGGAGACCGCTCGTCGAGTCGAAAAGGCGTTTGACTTGTCGGAACTGGGTACTGTAGAAGTTAAGGGCCGAAGGAAACCTGTTGAACTTTTCCAGGTGCTGGGGCCCAAAGGGCTCGAAAGCTAGCGACCATCGGCGACCGAGAGAGGACCTCGCGTGAAACGTAAATCCTTGGAGAGCATGAGCCGCAAAGAGCGACTCAAGGTCAAGTGGGGGATCGAAACAGAGTTCCAGTTCTGGATCATCATGATCGTCTTTTCTATCGCGGGAACCAACACCGTAATGGTCCGTCGCCCTATTTTCGACTGGCTCGGAGTAACCAACGACACCAACGGCTTTCTTTGGTTTCTCCTTTGGCTCGCCGTCATCTTCCCCGCCTACCAGGTCCTTCTACTGTTCTGGGGCACGGTCTTCGGACAGTTCCGCTTCTTCTGGGCCTTCGAACAGAAGATGTGGCGCCGCATGGGACTGATCGGACCGAAAGAGTAACAGCCTCACAGCCTCCGGTCTAAGGCTCCTGCGGGGACAGGAGAGGACCCGCTACGCTCGGCCGGTCGGACTCGCCAGCCCACAAAGGGAGTCGACCCCCGCTATGATAAGAGCGCTGATAGTAGCCCTCATCCAGGTTCGAAGTGATCACTCCCCGTGACGTCGAGGCGTGCACGAAACGACCCTGCCCACCGGAGATCCCCACATGGCTGATACCCGAGCCGTCGGGATCGAAGAACACCAGATCCCCGACCTGTAAGTCGTTACGGTCCACCGGGACGAAGCGCTCTTGCTGGTGGTCGGCCATCCGCGGGATCTCGTGGCCGTTCAGACGAAAGACCTCATGAACGAACCCCGAACAGTCGTAGCCATTCGGGTCTACCCCACCCCACCGGTACGGCACCCCGTGGAAGCGAACAGCGGTCTCGAGCACCGCCTCCGGAGGCTGAGGCTGCCACGAACCGACCACCAAGGCAGACAGCGGGGCCCAAGCGCGCCGCCCACTCTCTAAGCGCACCTCGACCCACCCCTGGGGGCTCGAGACCTTCACCGGCACCTCCGCAGGTACCGCCGTCGACACCGAGGAGATCTGGGGGGAGTGGGAAGACGCTTCCCGGAGCGGAACGGTCTGCGCCTCTGGGAGAGCGCCAGCGGCGACCGGAGCCGACCCTACAGCGACCGACTCTATAGCGGCCGACTCTATAGCGGTCGACTCTTCGGGGACCGGTGGAGGCGGCTCGGTCCAGGCCGGCCTCTCGCCCCGGGGGAGCAGCAGCCGCTGCCCTCTCATCAGCTGATGGAGCTGACGATCCGAAAGGCCGTTCACCTGCTGAAGCTGGGCTACCGAGACCCCGTACCCCCGGCCCAGC
>CAZDLH010000120.1:0-7058 GCA_964505925.1 uncultured Burkholderiales bacterium | reverse complement strand
GGACGAGATCCTCAAGGTCTGAGCCTAGGGCTCTACGGGCGCCGGCGTCCGTCCTTGGACGCCGGTGCCCGCTCCGCTACGAGGAACGGGGAGAAGCCAATCATGCACAGAGTCGGAAAGCGAGACGACTTCCCGGAAGGTCGGCCTACAGTCGTAGAGGTAGGTGGCCGAACCGTGATCATCTGCCGAGTGGCGGACGAGGTCTTCGCACTAGAGGACCGGTGCAGTCACGACGATGGCGAACTCGGCTCCGGCGAACTCGAAGGCTGCGAGCTGATCTGCCCCCGCCACGGAGCTCGCTTCAACATCCGCGACGGAACCGTCACGGCACCACCCGCGATCTACCCGATCGACACCTACGACGTGCAAGTCCGACACGGGGAGGTCTTCGTAGAACTGACATGAGCGGCTTAGCCCACACCCTGGACCTCGAGGGGCGGATCGCGACGGACTTCCCCTTCCTTCAAGGCACCATCTTTCTCGACAGCGCTGCTACCTCACAGATGCCCACTCCGGTCTTCCAGGCGATGGCCGAGCACTACCTCCAGGGGGCCAGCAGTGTCCACCGAGGGGTCTACGACTGGTCGGAACGAGCGACCTCACGCTACGAAGAGGCGCGCAAGAAAGTCGCTCGCTTCATCGGGGCCGACTCCGAACGGGAGTGTCTCTTCGTGGGGGGTACCACCGACGGCTTGAACCTGATCGCCTCGTCCTGGGGCGAGGCCAATATCAAGGCTGGCGACCGACTGGTCGTGACCCAACTCGAACACCACTCCAACCTGCTCCCCTGGCACCAACTCGCCGAGCGTCGAGGCGCCGAACTGCACTGGTGGAGGGTCGACGAAAACGGAGCGCTAGACCTAGAGCAGCTACCGGAACTCTTGGCCCTGGAGCCGAAGCTCCTAGCCCTCACCTGGGTCTCCAACGTGACCGGAGCCATCACTCCTTTGAGCGACATCGTGGAACCGTTCCGCCAGGTCGGTGCCACGGTTGTTCTCGACGGCGCCCAGGGGGTGCCCCATCTCCCCTGTCGCGTCCGAGAGTTGGGCGTCGACCTCTTAGTCTTCTCGGGGCACAAAATGCTCGGACCCACCGGCGTCGGGGTGGTCTGGGGCCGCGAAGCGATCCTCGAGTCCATGCCTCCCTGGCGCTTCGGTGGGAGCATGATCCTCAGCGTCCGCGAAGATCGGGTTCGATGGGCAGACCTGCCCCACAAGTTCGAGGGCGGCACCCCGAACATCTCCGGCGTCCACGGTCTCGGAGCGGCCATCGACTACCTAGAAGAGCTGGGGATGCAGACCGTGCGCGCCCACGAACTCGAGCTGACCGAGTACGCCCTAGAGCAGCTCGGGCAGTTCGAATCCCTGCAGATCTTCGGACCCGCGACCGCCGAGGCGCGCTCGGGCGTGATCAGTTTCGATTTTCGAGGTATACATCCCCACGATCTCGCCACCATTTTAGGGCGCGAGGGGGTCTGCATCCGAGCCGGTCACCACTGTTGTCAGCCTCTGATGCGACGATGGGGGCGGCAGGGGACGACCCGAGCCTCGTTCTACGTCTATAACACCCGAGCGGACGTAGACGCTCTTATTCTGGCTTTGCAAAAGGCCGCCCAGATCTTTCGAGGAGTTTGTTAACTGTGGACTTGGAACTAGACGACGATCTGTATAAAGCCGTCATCTTAGAGCACTACGCCCACCCGCCGTATCGCGGGAGGCTCGAAAACCCCACTCACTACGACGAGGGTTTCAATCCGGCGTGCGGCGACGAGGTCGAGCTGTTCTTGAAGATCGGAGACGACCGGATCGAAGCTGTCACCTTCGAGGGTGTAGGCTGTTCGATCTGTTTGGCTTCAGCCTCTATGCTCACCCAGCTTCTACGCGGGATGACCGTGGGGGAAGCGACGGCTTTCCAAGAGGCGTTCAAGGACTGGCTCACCGACCGAGAAGCTCGAGAGTGCCGCGTCGATCTTCAGGATCTGGAAGCCTTTGTCGGGGTTCGCCGCTACCCCGTTCGCATCAAGTGTGCACTGCTTGCCTGGGAGACTTTCCGCGGCGCCCTCAAACAAGGGGACGTGGGGGGCGGTCCAGACCCTAGCTCCTCTACTACCGACCACCTCTTACCTCATTAGGAACACAAAAGGAGAAGAACAGATGTCCGAAACTCAAGAATCCAGCACCACTACCGAAACCGAAAAGTCCGCCACCGGACAGAGCACCGAGACCGCCGGAGGGATGCCGGACGAGCAAGCGATCCGCATCGCGCTCAAAGACATCATCGACCCGGAGATCGGGATCAACATTGAAGATCTCGGTCTGATCTACGATGTGCTTCCGGATGAGGAGACCAAGAACGTTGTCGTGAACATGACCTTGACCAGCCCCGGCTGCCCGGTCGGTCCGGAGCTAAAGAGCGCCGTCTGGCTCACCGTAAAGCGGCTGGAAGGCGTCGAGGACTGCGAGGTCAACCTGATCTGGAAACCGCGCTGGGATCCGTCCGTTCACGCCTCGGAGGAAGCTCAGATGTTCTTGGGCATCTGGTAAACTTCAAAGAGGGCCCCTAGGGGATCTCACCGGTCGGTCGAAGTCTGCCTGATGTGCCCAACGCTTCTCGCAACGATAGCGGTTCAGGCCCCTGCGGGTCCCTCTGCTCCCTCTAGGATCGAAGGACACGGCACCCGCGGTTCGCTCCGGGTCCGTCCCGTTTGACCGAGCGAACCGCCGGTCCGAACCGGGAGAGCTCGGTCTTGATCGTAGAGGACAACCCGATGGTGGCGGAGACTCTCGAAAGGCTTCTCCGCGCTCTCGGCTGCGGCGTGGTCTCTTTTATTTCGGGGCAAGCCAGTCTACAGTGGGTCTCCGAGTTGGGCAGCGGGGAGGCTCCCGATCTCGTCCTTATCGACCTGGATCTCCCCGACATGACGGGTGAGGTCCTCGCGGCGTTACTCCGGCAAGAAGACAGCCTCCGAGAGGCTCGATTGGTCCTCCACACCGGTCGCAGCCGCAGCGAACTGACCGACTCGTGCTTGGCCTGCTTTGATGAGGTGCTGCTCAAACCGGCTTCGTACGAAGAGCTCCGGCGGCTCCTAAGCGCGCTTGCGCACCGCTCGCTCCAAACGGAGCTCGACTGATCCTTCGGCCGCGCTCTAGCCGGATCTGGGCCCGTAGAACCGAGCCCACTCTCTACGCGCGATCCGAGTGAGTAGAGGTCGGTCCAGCTTGGTATAGGCGCCCACGTAGAGCTCGATAGCTAGCTGGAACCAGTGCTCCCGGTGGCCGAGCCACCAAGTGATATCCCGGGCTAGAGCCAGAGCTGCTGCCGGAGCCCCTATGCGTAGGGCTGCCCGTCCCGCCTCTTGAGCTTGGGCCAGATCGCGGCTTTCGATCAGATGACCCCGCAACGATTCGTGCAGAAGCGCCAAAGGGGCGTTCTCCTGACCTGCAACTACGCCCAAGCGGTCCGCTGTGCGGTACAGAAGTTGGGCTTCCCGGTGGGCTCGGACCTCCTCCGGGCGATAAGCCTCGCTGGCCTTTTCGAGCCCTAACCCTTCGAGATCGTCGAGATGGGCCCCGAGCCACCGAAACAGCTCCCCCTCATCTCGGGCCACCACTCCGGTGCGATCGGGGTGGTCCGGCACGCAGGTGGCGAACAACGTCTGCTCCGGTCCATCTAGAACCGGAGCGTCCACCAAGAACCCGATAGTGATATCGGGCTCGCCGCGGCGGACCGCGAAGGGGAAGAACTCAGGGGGCATCCGGGGAGTCCGAAGCGACTGTGCGGAGCCACCGACGAAGGAGAAGAGCGGTCCGCCTAGTTGCAAACCGAACTCGGATAGACCTCGGTGAGGCTCCTGGGGTTTACGGGCGATGGCGGCCCGGACGGCTGCCTCAAAAGCCGGAGAGACCCGGAATCCGAACGCCTCCGACAGATTCTCTACGCTGGGGACGATTTCCATATGGAGCGATTATTCTCGGTTGCCGGCTCCAAGCCTGGTGAAACTGCGAACTAATACTCCGGCTTCCGGCTGCCGAGCCCGGTCGAGCCGAAGCCGCCCCGCTCGGTGGGCTCGAGGATCGTCGGCTCCAGCCGCACTGGGAAGACCGGTGCGAACGCCAGCTGGGCTACTCGGTCTCCGGGCTGGATATGAAACGCTCTTTCGGTCAAGTTCGCTAGGATGGCCCCGACCTCCAAACGGTAGAGGTGGTCGATGGTTCCGAAGTGACACCAGATGCCGCGGCTGGCCAAACCGCTGCGGCCCCTCAGCTGCGCTTCCCAACCCACCGGGAGCTGAAGCCCCCAGCCGAGCTTTACGATCCCCACCGCTCCGGCTTCCAGAGTCTGGGGGGCACAGGCGTAAACATCGAAGCAGGCGTCGGTCTCGTGCGCCCTCTTCGGGAGCAGAGCTCGCTCGTGAAAGAGCTCAAAACCGATCGTCATAGGCGGGTCTGCAGAGGCGGCGGTACTCGTCATCCCGCAGAATTACTTCGCCTCGCCCGATCCCCTTCCCGAGCTGGGCGGTGGCGGCTCGCGTCGCCCTTCGGAGCGCCGGAAGGGCTCCACGCCGATCCCCGCAAAGGGTGTCTAGATGAGCCTACCACCAAAGATTTTGATCACTGGAGCCTCGCGGGGCTTGGGCGCCGAGACCGCTGTAGCCCTATCCAAGCTCGGGGCCCGACTCGTTCTGACCGCCCGCAACCAGGCCGGACTGGCCCAGACCGCCGGGCGCGTCGAGGCCGCTTTAGGCCGGGAGAACCTTCTGGTCATCCCCGGGGATCTCAGCGACCCCATGTTCTGCCAAAGTCTGGCGGGGCAGACCGCCAGCTGGGGCTCGCCCGGCTTGGATGCTCTCGTGCTCAACGCGGGCCAGGTCACCCCCATCGGATCCGTGGAGGACATCGACGAAGAGAGCTGGACGGGTGCGCTGGAGGTGAACCTGACGGCCCCCTTCCGACTGATCCACAAGCTTCTGCCGGCCCTAAAAGAGGCGGGCGGCAAGCTGATCACGGTGGGCACCGGAGCGGCCACCCAGCCCATTGCGAGCTGGAGCGCCTACTGTTCGGCCAAGGCTGCTCTGCTGATGCTCACCCGAGTGGTAGCGGCCGAGAATCCCGGTCTGACCGCGTTCAGTTTTACGCCGGGCGTGGTGGATACGACGATGCAGCAGACCATCCGGGAGCGCACCTCTATGATGCCCTCCGAGCTGGGGCAGTACTTCGTCCAGCTGCACCAAGGCGGACAGCTCGAGCCGCCCGAAGTGCCCGGCCGGGCGCTGGCCTGGTGCGCCCGCTACGCCCCCCATGAGTGGTCCGGCCAAGAGATCCCTTACGCCCATAAAGAGCTCACCGAAAAGGTTCGAGCCACATATCAGGAGAGTTCCCAACTGTGAGCCTAGCCGCCATCCCCACCGAAACCTTCGCCGCCACCGTAGAGCGGAGCCGGGCCATCGAAGAAGAGCTGAAGAAGGACCCCACCCAGTTCCGCGTGCTGACCGGAGACCGACCCACGGGCGCGCTCCATATCGGCCACCTCTTCGGCTCCTTGGCCAATCGAGTCAGGCTCCAGAACCTCGGGGTCCCGATCTTTATCGTGATCGCCGACTACCAGGTGCTGACCGACCGAGACACCTTCAAAGAGATCTCCTCGCACGTCCGGGAACTCACCCTCGACTATCTCGCCGCCGGGCTCGATCCCGAACGGTGCGTGATCTTTCCTCACAGCCACATCCCTGAGCTCAACCAGCTCTTGCTGCCTTTTCTCACCCTGGTCTCGATGGCTGAACTCGATCGCAACCCGACCATCAAAGAAGAGATCCAAGCGGCCGGGCTCAAGCAGATAAACGCCGGAATGTACACCTATCCCGTCCATCAGGCGGCCGACATCCTGTTTTGCAAAGCCAACCTGGTCCCGGTCGGCAAAGACCAGATCCCCCACCTAGAGATGAGCCGGCTGATCGCCCGCCGTTTCAACAAGCGCTTCGCAAAGAAAAAGCGAGTCTTCCCGGAGCCTCATCCCCTCCTGAGCGAAGCGCCACTGATCCTGGGCCTCGACGGTAGCCAGAAGATGAGCAAGAGCCGGAACAACGCGGTTATGCTCGGAGCCACCGCCGACGAAACGACAGCTTTGATCAAGAGGGCCAAGACCGATTCCGAGCGGGTCATCACCTACAGCCCGGCCGAGCGCCCCGAAGTGGCGAACCTTCTCCTGGTGGCCAGCCTCTGCACAGGACGCCCTCCGGAGGAGATCGCCGACGAGATCGGAGACGGCGGTGCGGGCCACCTCAAGCGCTTTCTGACCGAGGCGCTCAACGAGCACCTGCGAGACCTGCGGGCGCGAAGGGCCGAGTTCGCGAAGGACCCCGGGCTCGTCACCAGTATCCTCTCCCGCGGGATCGAGCAAGCCAGAGCCGAAGCCATCAAGACTCTCGATGAAGTTCGGGAAGTCATGAACATGAACTTCTAGCCGGTCTCGGCGTCTCGCTCTAAGAGAAGCTCCAGTTGAGGGAGCCTGCGCACCGCCTCTTCGAAGTGCTCTGGCTCACCGGGCTCGAGCACTTCCCAGGTGTGGCCCATGACGCGGTCTTGATCCCCTAGCGGTATCGGCACCCATATCTCTTCGGCGAAGTACGCCTCCAGCTGCTCCCGCAGTGCGCGGTCCCGCACCTGGATCCGAAGACCGTGCTCGTCGAAGGCGATCTTGCCCAAGGGGAACTCGCCGCGTATCCGCCCTCGATCGGATCTACGATAGCTGTAGAGCACGGCTACGCCTCGAACCTCGCGAACAGATACTCGAGGTAGTCGTACATCGCACGGTCGAAGTCCCGCAGGTCCTCGCGGGTCCACAGAGGCTGGCTGCAGTCGTTGCGACTGAGATAGATGGAGACGGACCGGGCGAAGTAGCGAGTGGGGTCGGCCGCGGCCAGCTCGTCCACGAAGTCCACCGGGGCCGACCCGCTGGCGAAGGATTCGTAGCAGGCCCTGACCGCTGTAGCCTTACGACTCGTGAAGGTGTCGCCGCCTTGGGAGTGGTACAAGGCGTGGGCGAAGTAGTACAGGGCGGGG
>CAZDLH010000119.1:0-7065 GCA_964505925.1 uncultured Burkholderiales bacterium | reverse complement strand
AGGGGAGCCCCCGGCTTCGAGTGGCCCGGGAGGCGCGGGATCTGGCCCGCACCGTGGCCGAGCACGAGCGGCCGAAGGAGCTGGTCGAGGCGGTGGCCGCGCTGTCCGTGCAAGCCAGCCCCAGCGAGCTGAAGGCCTCGGTGGAGCGAGCCCAAGAGGCGCTGAACAAGCTGAGCCACACCCGCCTGGAGGTGTTCGGAATGCTGGCCGGCAGGCCGGGTGGAGCGACGGTGCTCGAGCGGGTGGCCCAAGCCTTTTACGAGCACGAGTTCGTAACCCGGCTGGCGCCCGCCCTGATCGAGGCCGAAGACCGGGCTTGGATGCTGATGAACCCTCCGTCTCCGGCGGCCCCGGCAGCCCCGGCCGACATGGCTGACACGGCTCCGGAGTCGGGCCGTCGGCGGGTCGGCGAGAAGCTTCCCGGGCTCAGTACGGCTCAAGCGGCTGCCGCCTTAGAGGAGCTGAAGAGCCGCTTCGGCGACGAGGTGCGGGTGGATCTGGCCTGGTCCGCCTGGGAGGGGGAGTCGTAGCCGATGGCGCGTCGCTTCACCGCTAACGAGCTGCGGACCCAGCTCGAGGCTCTGCTCGCCGGCAAGACGCCGGACCTGGTGGCTCTGGCCACCGAGGCGGCCTTCGAGCCCGAGGAGCTCGAGTGCGGCGGGCGGCGCTACCGGGTCTGTCGGGCTCGCTCGGTGCTGGAGTTCTACGACCTCGTCGAGCGGGCCGCAGACCAGCCTCTGTTGGTGCTCACCGAACTGTCCGACCGCGACCTGGGCACCGACCTGCGCTGTCGCCTCTACAAGCGCCGCATCCTCAGCGTCGACCCTTGGCAGACGGTGAAGCATCTGTTCGACTGCCGAGGGGTGGAGGCGGCCTTGATCGACCAGCCCCACCTGGCTCGCTACCTGCTGTTGAGCCAGCCGGTGGAGGGCTATTCCAAGGTAAAGGGGGAGGTGCTGACCGCCGACAAGGCGTGGTCGTGCCTGTTCACCCACCGGCTGGAGATGCCGTCGCACCATCTGGACAGCCTGGCTTTGCTGGAGTGGGCGCACCGGGGCGGTCGGGCCTATCTGGAAGCGCCGGAGGACCTGAAGGGCAGCGCGCGGGATCGGGTGATCCAGATCTGCGGTGAGCTGGGCGCTGCGGTGTTGGACCTGCTCGAGAACGGCTCCTTTTCGCCACTGGCACTGGGTCTTGCACTGCGCTGTCTGGTCAGCGAGAAGGCCCCCCGGGGCCTGCAGCGGGAGGCTCTGGTGCGCTTGGAGCGCTATCTGGGAGGGCGCTCGCTGGACCCGAAGACGGTGCGGGATTGGGCCCAAGCCGCCGAGCACCTGGTCTTCTCGGCGCGGGCCGAACACAGCCTCGGCGAACGCCTCTTGAACCAGGCCGATGAGGTCTTGGCCGCCCTGCAGGCCCAGTCGCTGGCCGTCCGCAGCACCCTGCTGCCCCACGGCTTGTCGCTACGCTTCGAAGCGTTAGCCGCGGCGCTCGACGAAGCTTTCCCCGCAGGCCGCGAAGCGCCGGCGGACCCGGGGTTAACGGCGCTAGACGAGCGCTCGCAGCCGCCGAGCTGGAGCCTCGGACCGACGCTCCAAAAGAAGGTTCAGGGAGCGCTGGATCGCTGCGCCGAGCACAAGGGCCTAGGCACGGCGCACGGTGAAGCCCTTCGGATGCTACCACGGCTGATGCGCTGGCTGGCCACTCCGGAGCCGGATTCACCCGGGCCCTTGGACGGTGCGGCCCAGCGCTACGCCAGAGATAGCGCTTTTGCGGACTGGGCCTGGCTGCGCAGCCAAGGGCGGCTGACCCACCCGGCGCTGGAGCGAGCCCTGAGCCGACTGTTCGGGCTAGTAGAGCAGCGGCTCGAGCGCGTGGCTCGGACCTTCGTCGCCGCCCTGGCGGCATGGAACCAGGCCGGCGAGCCACAGTGCCGGGGGCTGTGGCGGGTAGAGGATCTGATCCCGAAGGTGCTCGAGCCCATCGCGGCGGTCAAGGGGGGGCGCTTTCTCTTGGTGGTGCTCGACGGCTGCGCTTGGCCCACGCTGCACGAGCTGCTGGAGTCGATGGGTTCGAGCAGCTGGACTTCGTTGGCGCCCGAGGGCGTCGAGGAGCTGCCCGGGCTGCTAGCCACCTATCCGTGCCTGACCGAGGGTAGCCGAGCCTCTCTTTTGTCCGGTCGCCCGACGGTGGGCGACTCGGCCAAGGAGAAGGAGAGCTTCAGGCAACACCCGGGTCTGCGCCAAGCCTGCAACCCCTCTCGCCCCCCGGTGCTCTTCCACAAGGGCGAGCTAGGTTCGAGGCGCGACGTGCTGCCCACCGCGGTGCGCGATAAGATAGCCGACACCAGTAGCAAAGCGGTGGCCGTGGTGCTCAACGCTATCGACGACCACCTGGAGCGTTCCGACCAGCTCGAGTTCCCGTGGCATCTGGACACCATCACCCATCTGAGCGCGCTCTTGACCGAAGCGCACAGCGCGGGGCGACTGGTGGTCCTGGCAAGCGATCACGGCCATCTTCTAGAGCGCGACGGGCTTTTGCAGCGGCCCGCGCCGGTCGCGGACTCCTCTCCCCAAGACGGCGAGTCGAGCCTGCTCGAGCTGCCCTCGACGCCCGCGGTCTCGAGCCGAGGAGGGGCGCGCTGGCGCCTGCCCGGGCCGAAGGGCGCTGAACCCGCCCCGGGCGAGGTGGTGTTAAGCGGCCCCCGCGCTCTGGTGCCGGGGCAGAAGGTGGTGCTGTCGTGGAGCTCGCGGCTGCGCTACACCCGCAAGAAACACGGCTATCACGGCGGCGCTCACCCGCGGGAGATGCTGGCTCCGCTTTGGATCCTGGCACCCTTTTCGACCCAGGCACCCTCGAGGCGCGGGCTCCCCGGCTGGCGCGAGACCCACCTGCCGAAGCCGGACTGGTGGTACTCCCCGAACCAGCGCACCGAAGCCTCCCGGCCCGACCCGGTCAAGGAGGAGTTGCTGCAGCGCGTGGGAGATCTCGAGAAAGAGGACCGCTCCGGCCAGCTGTTCTTGCCCGAGGTGAACCCCAGACCGAGTAGCCTTGCCCAGGGCATCATGAAGCTCCCGCAGGTGTCCGAGGCCTGGAGCGGCCACCGAGGTCAAGTGGACACCGACTGGGCCTTGCGCCTGCTCCAAGAGCTCGAGAACAGCGGCTGCCAGGTGCCGTTGGCCGAGCTCTCCGATCGCTTGGAAGTGCCCGAAGCGCGCTTTCGGGAGCTGCTGGCCGAGGCCGCCGATCTGTTCGCGGTGGACGGCCGCTATCTGGTCACGCTCACCCCCGATGCCGGCAGCGTCCAGCTGGACCGCAGTGCGCTCGAAGCCCTGACTTCGGAGCCTCAGACCAGCAGGATCCAGGTTCAGGGCTCGGACGGTAGCAGTGTCGACTTCAGCGTGCCTGTAGCTAAACTCGAGCCCCGGGAGCGACAGATCCTTGAAGCCTTAGCCCGCCACCGAGAGCTGTCCGAGTCCGAACTCAAGAAGATCCTCGACACCCGGCGAGGCGGTCAGGTAGAAAAGCTGATGGAGAGGCTGGCCCAAGCCGGATTCACCGTCCTCAAGCAGAGCGGCGAGGGGCCCGAGGGGCGCATCTATCGCCTAGAGCTTCATTGAGCCTGAGTCCGCGTGACAGAAAGTGTCGCCGATGCCCCCCGGGGGACACCGCGAAGGTGTCGAAGATGGGGCGGTCGCCGGTCCCGGGTGGGTCTAGGGGGTCTAGGGGGTCTAGGGGGTCTCGGGCGGCTCGGGGGAGTCCGGCGACGGTAAGAGCGAAGGAGAGTAGTGGGTGAGTAGCGCTTCGTACGAGGACAAGGGTGGGGCCAGCGGCCCGTTGGGCGGGAGCTCCGATGGGGTTTCGACCGCGGATTGGGCGCTGCGGCAAGATATCGCTAAAGCGCTGCGGTCAGGCACGGTTCCGCCCGCTGGGCTAGAGCGGTTGGCGGTGGGCCTAGAGCCGCAGGTGGCGGCCATCGAAGAGCTACTAGAGCTTGCCGCCACCGGTCGTAGCGCCTATAAGTTCCTCCAGGGCGGCTACGGCGCGGGCAAGACCTTCCTGTCTACGCTGGCCGCTAGCCGAGCCGTCGAGAAGGGCTTTCTCTCATCGAGCGTGGTCATCTCGCGGGCCGAAACCCCGCTCTACCGTCTAGAGCAGGTGTACCGCAAGATCTGTCTGGAGCTGCGCACCGCCAGCCACCCCCGGGGGGCGCTGCAGAGCGTCTTGGACCGTTGGCTTTACCGCCTCGAAGAGCAGGTGATCGAGATCGACGGCATCGACGAGCGAGACCCCCGCTTCTACTCCGCGGTGGCCCAGCGCGTCGACCGACTGCTGGGGCCGCTGGGCGAACGGGCCGGCCGTATGGTGGCTTGCCTGCGGGCCTACCATCGCTGCCAACTCGAGGAGAACTACGCCGACGGCCGGGCGCTGCTCGATTGGCTCTGCGGCGATCCGAAGGTGGCGGCTTCGGTCAAGCGCCTGGCCGGCGTCACCGGTACCTTGGATAGTACCGACGCCGGTATCTTTTTACGTGGGCTCCTGGAGCTCGTCCGGGCCAGCGGGCATCGCGGCCTGCTGGTGGTGCTCGACGAGGTGGAGACCATCTCGGCCCTGCGACGTCCGGAGCGCCAGAAGAGCCTGGAGGTTCTGCGCACCTTGGTCGACGCCCTGGACAAGAACGAGTATCCGGGTTTGGTCTTGCTGGTCACCGGCACGCCGGACCTCTTCGAGGGGCACAACGGGGTCCCGTCCCTTGCGCCCCTGCACGACCGCATCAAAGTGGTCTTCAGCGAGGACCGACCCGACAACCTCAGGATGCCCCTGATCCGGCTGCGCCCTTTCGACGCCACCCGACTGCGGGCGGTGGCCCGCAAGGTCAAGGAGCTGTACCCGGCCACCCGCCCCGAGCGCATCGAGCGGCGCATCGACGAAGCGCTGATCGGCGATATGGTGGACGTCTTCACCCAGGGCTTCGGCGGCAGCATCGAGGTGGTCCCTCGGCTCTTCCTACGGGAGTTCCTCCAGCTCTTAGACCTCGTAGACCAGCACGACTACGACCCTCGCCGGCAGTACTCGTTCGACCCGGACCGGGTGGCCGAGGTGCCCCTCACCGACGAGGAGCGCCAACACCTACAGGCCCAAACACGCACCCTCTACCTCTAGCGCCCGCTGTCCCCTGGGGGACACTCGCGTCATTTTCTGTCGAGGGTCACTAGATGTACCTGATGACAGACCCGTCTGCAGTTACCCACCCTTAGCCAGACTACAGGAGCGCCGGCGGCAGTTGCGCATCGTCTAGAAATTTCAACTTGCAGCGCTACGGAGGATGGGATGGTTGTTCTGTCTTGCTGCAAAGCGAAGAGCTGCGTAGATGTCAGCCCCCTCTAGGTAGGGGTAGTCTTCCAGGAGCTCTTCGTGGGAGGCGCCGCTGGCGAGCAGTTCAAGAATATCGATGCCCGTCGGTTTAGGCGTTGAGCTGAAAGTGGTCGGCGAGCTGTTCGAGTAGCTTTAGGTCCGGGGTGGTGCCGTCGGTGCCGCCCAACGGCTGGACGCAGACGTGGTCGGCTCCGGCTTCCCAGTGCTCGCGGACCCGGGCGGCTATGGTCTCTACGTCGCCCCAGGCTACCATGGCGTTGAGGAAGCGCTCGGAGGAGCCGTCGATCTCTTCGTTCGTGAAGCCTAGGCGCAGCCAATTGTTGCGGTAGTTCGGTAGGGCTAGATACATCTTCATGTAGCGCTCGGCCAGCGCGCGAGCTCGGGCGGGATCGCTATCGAGCACCAGCTTCTGTTCGACGTAGAGCCGTTTGTTCGGGCCGATGATGGAGCGGGCTTGAGCGGTGTGCTCGGGGGTCACGTTGTAGGGGTGGGCGCCGTCGCACAGCTCGGCGGACAGCTCCAGCATCTTGGGGCCCATAGCGGCGATCACGATCTCTGAGGTCTCGTCCGACTTGGGAGCGTAGTAGGGGGCTTGCTTGAGCTTCTCGAGATACTCGCGCATGGTCGCTAACGGTTTTTTGTACCGGTGGCCGCGCTCGTCTTCGACAAGGGGCGCGTGGGAGACGCCGAGCCCCAGCAAGAATCGGCCTCCAGACTGTTCGTTGAGGCCGTGGAAAGCGCTGGCCGCGGCCTGGGTGTCCCGGCCGTAGATGTTGGCGATCCCGGTGGCCACCACCAGGCGCTGGGTTTGGCTCAACAGCCAGGACGAGTGGACCAGGCAGTCTCGCCCTCGGCTCTCGGGGATCCAAAGGGCGCCGTAGCCGAGCTCCTCGACCTTGCGGGCGAAAGTGGCAGCCTCCGGAGAGGTCATCCCGTCGGTAAAGTACCAGACTCCGAGTCGTTTGATATCCATAGTTTCGCTCTCCTTTTCTACTTTCGCCCTTCGACGGTTTCAGGATCCCTTCGTGGGGGTTGCGAGATCCCTTGTTCTGGAGATGTCGGGTTTGGGCGTTCCGGGCCGTCGGGTAGAGGTCAGGCAACGTGCTGTTCGGCTTCCCGTGATGGCCAGGGCGAGCTCAAACTTAGAGCATTCTAAGGCCGGCTGTAAGCTGCTGTTAAGCGCAGGGCGCGCTCAACTGGGTTATCCTATCTGTGAAGAAAACTATGGAGGTTTCGATGAAAAGAAAAGCACTCAATATTTTGGTAAGCCTAGTAGCGATGGCGGCCCTGGCCCCCGGTTCGGTCGTGGCCGACGACTCTGCGCGCTCGGCCAACGAGATCGTCTCGGCCATTCAGGCAGCGGTGGCAGCTAAGCCCGGACTGGTGAAGAACGTCGAGGCCGACGACGACAAGATCGAAGTGGAGATCCTCACTTCGGATTCGCGAAAGTTCGAAGTGGACGTGCAGGTGGGCACCTACCGCATCCTCAAGGTCGAGGATTCGGGGCGCTCTTCGAGCACAGAAGCGCTACCGGCAGCCGAAGTCAGTAAGGCTGTCCGGGCGGCTGTGGCCAAGTACCCCGGGACGGTGGACGAAGTCGATGTGGAGAACCGCCGCGGCGTGCTGCTCGTGGAAGTGGAACTGTACGACGCTTCCGGGTCTGAAGTGAAGGTCGTAGTCGACCCGAAAACC
>CAZDLH010000118.1:0-7139 GCA_964505925.1 uncultured Burkholderiales bacterium | reverse complement strand
TTCGCCTTAGCTCACCGGAGAAAGGGAGGCTGGGCCGATGAGGCGCTATCCGCTCTATAACGAGCAGAGCGAGCTGTGGCCTATCGTCTCCCCCCCGGACGATCCCCCCCCGGCATCGGACGAGTGGGCCTGGGAGGTGCAGAGCTTTCGGCAGAGGCGTTCGAAGCCGCTCGAGGTCCTGGACCTGGGCACGGGGGGAGGCCACCACCTACTGCCCTTGCGAGAAGCTTTCGGACCGAACTCTCGCTTGACTTTCGTCGACCTGTCTAAAGCTATGCTAGAGCAAGCCGCTCGGCGCTTTCCGGGCGCTACCACGGTAGTCGGCGATATGCTCGATCTAGATGTAGGGCAGCGCTTCGATCTCGCACTGATCCACGATTCGTTCTGCTATCTCACCGAACGGGACGAGCTAACCCGGCTCGCTGAGAGGCTCGATACGTTAGTGAAGGGTGACGGAGCGGTGCTCATTCAGCTCGATCTGACTCGCGACTCTTTTTACGGGCCGTATCGATACCTGACGACTTTCGAGACGCCCGACGGCGAGGTGAGCGTGCTGCAGTACGAGTGGGACCCGGACCCCGACGATACCTGGCTCGAGGCTCTCTATGTTTTTGTGCTGCGTCAAGGCTCTGAGGTTTCGGTTCGCGAAGAGAGGCATCGCCTCGGACTGTTTGCGGAATCGGAGCTGTTCGATATATTCGAGAAGCGGAATTTCGTAGCGGAGCTCGTCGGGCTCACTCCGTGGGATGAAGAGCGGAGCAGCAGCATGTTGAAGCTAACCCGAGCGACGAAAGGTCGCTCATTCGAGGAGTCCCGGTGAAATACGCCCTTCGCATAGCGGGTGCCGTTCTACTAGTGGTGGTTGCGGTCGCGGTCTATCGCCAGTTTTGGGGACAGCCGAACCCGATCGATTACGAGACCGTCACCGTCGAGAGAAAGACGGTGGAGGGCTTCGTGTCCGCGACCGGCGGTATCGAGTCGACGACCACGGTCACCGTGGGTAGCCCGGTCAGCGGCCCGGTCTCCGAGGTGCTGGTCGACTTCAACAGTCCGGTGGAGCGCGGGCAGGTTCTGGCCCGCATCGACCCGTCCGAGTTCGAAGCCCAGCGCCAGCGGGAAGCCGCGGCCCTCCAGTCGACCCAAGCGAACCTTTCGACCGCTCGGGCCAACCTAATGAACCAGAACGCGCTGGTCGAGCAGGCCGAGGTGGCGCTGGTCACGGCTCGGCTGACCTATCAGCAGACCGAATCCACCTTGGCAGCAGCGGTGGCCGGTGTGGCCACCGCCCGAGCGAATCTCGAGAGCCGGAAGATCGAGCTCGAGAACAATCTCTTGCAGTATCAGCGCGCCGAAGACTTAGTGCAGCGCGAGCTAGTGGCGCTGTCCGAACGCGACGTCGCGCGGACCAACTATCTCGTCTCCCAGGCCGCCGTCTCCACCGCCGAGGCCGCACTCCAGCAGGCTCAAGCTCAACAGTCCCAAACCGAGGCCCAGGTCAACGGGGCGCGCAACGATATCCGGGCGGCCGAGGCGCGGATCGCGTCCGCCCAAGCTCAACGCGAGGCGGTGGCCGCCCAGGTGACCGCATCCGAAGCGTCGGTGACCCAGGCTCAAGCCAGTCTGAGCCAGGTCGAGGTGAACCTCGAGCGCACCGCCATCGTGAGCCCTATCTCCGGAGTGGTCATCGACCGACAGGTGGACGAAGGTCAGACCGTGGCCGCTCAGTTTCAAGCCCCCGAGCTTTTCACCATCGCCCGGGATCTGTCCCGGATGCAGGTCAAAGCCGAGGTGAGCGAGGCCGACATCGGTCGTGTAGAGGAGGGGGCGCAGGTCGCTTTCACGGTGGACGCTTACCCGGGTAGGACCTTCGAAGGTAACGTGACCCAGGTGCGCTCGGCTCCCGACAGTACCGAATCCCAAGCGGCGAGCAACGTGGTGGTCTACGCCGTGATGGTCTCGGCGGAGAACCCGGAGAACCTCCTGAAGCCAGGAATGACGGCCACTGTAGAGATCTTGGCTGAGCGGCTCGAGGATGCGCTCATGGTGCCCTCGCAGGCGCTGCGCTTCGTACCCCGTCTAGGAATGCCCGAAGGCTCCAGCGAGAGGGGGAGGCGCGGTCCGTCCGGCCCCCGGAAAGGGCAGACACCCACGGGTGATGCGCCGGCCGATGAAGGTTCGGAGGAGACGCTCGAGCCGGGCACGCGCAGGGGAGCCGTTTGGGTGCTGGCCAACGGGAAGCCGGAGCGCCGAGACTTAGTCGTGGGGACCAGCTATGCAGATGAGACCGTAGTGCTCTCCGGACCGCTCGAGCCGGGTGAAGAGGTGGTTCTGTCCGAGTCCGACGGAACGACGCCTTCCCGAGGCTTGAGGCTGAGGCTGTAGCGTTGACCCCACCGGCACCGAAGGTTTTAGTCGAGCTCCGCCAGGTACGGCGCGTCTACCGATCGGCGGGAGGGGTGGAGGTCGAGGCCGTGAGGGGGGTCGATCTTCGGATCGATGCCGGTGAATACGTGGCCATCATGGGGCCTTCGGGCTCCGGGAAATCGACCACGATGAACACCCTCGGCTGCTTGGACCGACCCACCTCGGGCAGTTACCTCCTAGATGGGGTGGAAGTGGCCACCCTGAGCAAGGACGACTGGGCGGGTATCCGGAATCGCAAGCTAGGCTTCGTCTTTCAAGGCTTTAATCTGCTCGCTCGTACCACCGCTTTGGAGAACGTGGAGCTCCCGCTGCTCTATCGGGGGATCAAGAGCGCCCAGGAGCGGCGAGACCGCGCGATGGAGGCGTTGAGGAGCGTGGGGCTCGAGAATCGGCATCACCACGTACCGTCCCAGATGTCCGGCGGAGAGCAGCAGCGGGTGGCGATCGCCCGAGCTCTGGTGACCGAGCCGGTACTCATCTTGGCCGATGAACCCACAGGGAATCTCGACAGCAAGACCTCCGACGATGTGATGAAGCTTTTCGGGGACCTCAACGATCAAGGTCAGACCATCGTGCTGGTGACGCACGAGCCGGATGTGGCGCGGAAATGCAGGCGGATCGTGCTGTTTCGCGACGGTCGGATCATCGCCGACGGCACCCCGGACGAGATCCTTAGAACCGCGGCGGTGGGGGTCATCTCGTGAACCTCGGTCTGACTCTACGGATCGCACTGAGAGCTTTGGCTCGCAATAAGCTTCGGACTCTCTTGACGATGCTGGGTATCATCATCGGTGTGGCCGCGGTGATCGCGATGCTCTCTATCGGAAACGGTGCCCAGCTCGCAGTCCAGGAGCGGATCCAGCAGATGGGTACCAACACGGTTTTCGTTTGGCCCGGCCATCGGCGTGGGCGGAGCCGCGGAGCCGAGGGCAGCGGTGTGCGACTCACCCCGGTCGACTGGAAAGCCGTAGACGCCCTACCGGAGGTGGTGCTCTCGACCCCGATGATGAGCGGCAGCGCTCAGATGGTCTACGGTTCATCGAACTGGAGCACCAGCCTCAACGGTGTGACTCCGGCCTACTTTGAGATCATGAACTGGGGTACGGTGGAGGGAAGAGTCTTTACCGAATCGGAGGTGAACTCGGGAGCCAACGTGATCGTTTTGGGCTCGCAGGTGCGCGACGAGCTATTCGGCGCCGTGGATCCGGTCGGTACCACCATCCGGGTCGGAAATATCCCCTTTCGGGTCATCGGGGTGCTGGAGACAAAAGGTGGGGGCGGGTTCAGGAATCGAGACAACACCGCGCTGCTCCCGTACACCACCTTTATGCGAAAAGTCAGCGGGAGCGATCAGATCGGTTCGCTGGTGCTCCAGGCGCGGAGCCCTGATTCGGTGAAGGACCTCGAGCAGATCGCCGTCTCCGTGCTCAACGAACGGTACAGGATTCCCGACGGTCAAGACGGCGGCTTCTCTGCCTACAATCAAGCGGAAGCTAGCGAAATGGCTGGCGAGAGCACTCGGATCTTCACTCTACTTCTAGGCGGCATCGCCTCGGTCAGTCTGCTGGTAGGGGGGATCGGCATCATGAATATTATGCTGGTGTCGGTGACCGAACGGATCCGGGAGATCGGTATCCGGATGGCAGTGGGGGCTCGCGGGCGGGATATCTTAGCTCAGTTTCTGGTGGAGTCTATCGTTTTGTCGGCCGCCGGGGGTGCCATCGGGATCCTTCTCGGAGGCGGGATCTCGTTTTTGATCGCCGATCTCGCCGGATGGCCCGCGGTGGTCAGCGAGTCGTCGGTCTTGCTCGCCTTCGGAACTTCGGCCTTCATCGGTATTTTCTTTGGGTTCTACCCGGCGCTATCAGCATCTCGCCTAGACCCGATTCAAGCTTTACGAAACGAGTAGCAGCGTTTTGGAGCTGACCGGGTAGCGATACGCGAAGTCGGGCTTTCGGAGGGCAAGTCCTGAAGCGCGATTCGGGATGTCGAAACTGGAAAAGGGGCCCGAGGAGCGATTTCGAACAGCATCGCTATGTTCGGGAAGAAGGTTCAAGTCGGGGTCGATATCGGTTCTCACGCTCTTCATTGGGCTGCGCTAGAAGCCAGAACGACGGTCTGCGAAGTGTGGCAGGCGCCCATCTTCCCCGAGCGCACCTCCAAGGAGCAACAGCTCTCAACGGTAGATCTAGCCAAGCGTCTGAAGGCGATCGTGACCGAGGCCGAGCGACGCTCACGGCTGTGGAACCGCTCGGTGGTTCTCGGGATCCAGGGGTTCGGGGTGGCCAGCGGCTATCTGGAGTTCCCCCAGCTGCGAGACGACGAGTTGGAGCTAGCTATCTTGACGAGCGTAACCCGGGACATCCCTTTTCCGATGGATTCCATGGAGCTCGTTCATCTGCCGGTGGCGCCGCTGCAAAACGGCAAGAAAGCGGTCTTCTATTCGGTCTGGAAGAAGACCCACGCCCAGCGGCTCCGACAGCTGTGCGAAGAGTGCGATCTCAAACCCAAGCGGATCGAGGCCACCGGAATCGCCTTGACCCGGGAGCTGTTCAACAATCGGGCGCTCGATCCTAAAGAGTTCTACGCGATCATCAGCATAGGCTACGAAGTGACCCAGATCATCTGTGTGAGGGGCGGGTATCCGTACTATTTACGGGATATTCCCATCGGTGGACGCGATATCACCTACTCTATCCAGGTCGGCTCTCAAGTCTCGTGGCAGGAAGCCGAAGATATCAAGCTCCGGTTCCCGCTTTTCGAACTGACCCACACGGCCGGTCCCCTTTTGGGTGAGCTCTCCTATGAGTTGAGCCGCTCTTTGACCTATTTTCGTAAGCAGTTCAAGGTGGAGCGGGTGGCTCGGATCTTTCTTTCGGGTGGTAGCGCTCGCCTGACCGATCTCCCTGAGTGGCTCGAAGGTGAGTTGGGGATCCCGGTCACCATGGAGGGTTGGAGTCGAATGAAGAGCCGAGAATCGGACCCGGTGCCGGAAGCCCATAAGGTCGCGGTAGGATTGGCGTTAGGGCAGTGACAGGCTGGGGGCAGCATCTTTCTTGTTGGACTCCGGAGCTCGAAACTCAGCTTCGAGCGCTCGAAGCTGAGCGCGAGACCGAAGCCTATCTGGTCAGTGAAGGGCTGGCCACCGAGGAGGAGATCCTGAGGGCCAAGAGCCGACATTTCCGCCTTCCATACCTGACGCTCTCAGGCTATCAGCCAGCTCTGGAAGCCTTGAAGATGATCACAGAAGAACAGGCTAGGAAGTTAGGGATATTTCCCCTGTTCCGGCTCCACGAGCGGATCTTTGTAGCCATGCCGGACCCGTACGATCTGCGCTGTGAGGATTTTGTCCGAAAGCTGACGGGACTGCGAGTGAAGCCGGTCCTAGCAAGCGAGCGAGATATAAGGCAAGCCATCACGCGCAAGTATCTGGCTTCTCAGATAGTGAGCGCTGGGCTACAGGGGGGGGGCGCAGCGGCTAAGGATGCCAAGGATAGCGCTGCGGGGGAGCCGGTCGAGGACATCAACGAGTCTCAGTCGCCCGCCGTAAAGTCGGTGAATCGCATCATCGCCCAAGCCATCAGGCTGGAGGCTAGCGATATCCATCTAGAGCCGGACCAGCACAGCGTTTTCCTCCGCTATCGGGTGGACGGTGTCCTTCATGAGTACCCGCCGCCAGACCAGAGTCTCTACGCGTCCGTGGTCTCTCGAATCAAGATCATGTCTTCGCTAGATATCGCTGAGAAGCGTCTCCCCCAAGATGGGCGCTCCAGTGTGGAAGTGGACGGGAAAGCTTACGACCTCCGGGTATCGGTCCTACCGAATATCCACGGTGAAGGCATCTGTATCCGGATCCTGAACCCGGAGTCGGCGAAGATGCGCCTAGACCAAATGGGCTTCGAGGCCGACACCCTCGAACGATACGACCGCGTGATCCGAAGACCGTACGGAATCGTGCTGGTCACCGGGCCGACGGGCTCTGGGAAGTCCACAACCCTCTATGCGACTCTCCAGCGGATCATGTCCCGGGAGGTGAAGATCATCACTCTGGAAGACCCGGTGGAGTACAAAGTGCCAGGGCTGGTGCAGGTTCCGGTCAGGCCGGGGATAGGCTACGGGTTCGACGTCGGACTCAAAGCGATCCTCCGCCACGATCCGGACATCGTTATGCTCGGTGAGATCCGAGATCTCAGTTCGGCCGAGATAGCTTTCCGCGCGGCTTTAACCGGGCATCTCCTGTTTTCCACCCTGCACACCAACAACGCTTCGTTGGCCGTTACTCGACTGGTGGATATGGGTGTGCCCCCGTTCCAGGTCATGGCCGCTTTGAGCGGTATTCTGGCTCAGCGTCTACTCCGTAAGCTCTGCTTGAAGTGTCGTCAGCCGGTGACCTTGAGCCCCTCTGAACTCGGGCTCGTAGGGCTGAGCCCGGAGCAGGCCGGTCGAGGGCAGGTGTACGCTCCTGTCGGATGCGCCGACTGCGCCCAGATCGGATACCGGGGCAGGACCGCGATCCACGAGTTTCTAGAGATCACGCCGGACATCAAGGCTCTGCCCCCCGAAAGACTAGACCAAGCCTCCATCGAAGAGATAGGCCGGTTGCGCCCCGGCTACCGGACCCTTCGGGAATCGGCCATCGCCAAAATGCTGACTGGGGTGACGTCCCTCGCAGAAGTGGTGGCGGTCACCATCGACGCTTAGGGTCCCCGGTGAAC
>CAZDLH010000117.1:0-7140 GCA_964505925.1 uncultured Burkholderiales bacterium | reverse complement strand
CTGGGGGTGCTCCTGGGTCTCCACCGCACCTCTGGACTGTTGCGCTACAGCGCTCACGCTCGCTCGGCCGCCGTTTTGACCTGGGCTTTCGGACTCGGGGAGTCCGAGCAGAGCACCTGGCAACACCAAGCCCGAAGTCTAGGCCTTCTAGCCGCCGTTTTCCCGGGCCAGAGCCACTCCCAGGTCTTCCGGCGCGAGATCGCCGAACGGGTCCTGGAGTTCTGCGGCCAGCAGAACTTTGAAGTCTCCCTACCCGACGCCGAACAGGCCGCCGAATACCTGATAGCCGAACTCGGCGCGGACCCCTTGCGGTTCATCACCAGCGGAGATGCCGTCCGGGTGAAAACGGGTTTTCTAAACTCTCTGGAAAAATCGAACAATGTGGACGTCTTCCGCGCCCACCTCGAGGGTCTCTCTGGCCAGGTCCAGCGCCAGTACGATCTCTGCAGAACTTGGATCCTCAGCTTCGTTGAGAGCTTAGGGCGCGGCAAGGAGCGCTCTTTGGCCCGCGCTCTACTGGTCCAGGAAGAAGCGTCCGTGCTCCTGATGACCGATCAGGTGCTCGACCGAGAGGTTTCGAGCAGCAGCACTCACGGTAAAACCGAGAACCTTCTGGGGCAGCATCCGCTGATTAGAAACGGGATTCTAGAGATCCGCCTCGACGAATTCCTAGGGCGGCTCAGCGCCTATCGCTCCTACCATGTGCCGGCCTACCGCGAGTACCAGAAAACTCGCCACGCCCTCTTAGAAGAGGAGAAGTACCGTCTCCGGCTCGACGAATACAGCCCGAAAGTGATGAGCTCGTTCGTACGTAACCGTCTCATCAACGAGGTCTATCTCCCGCTGATCGGGGACAACCTAGCCAAGCAGATGGGCAGTGTTGGAGCCGACAAACGGACCGACCAGATGGGGATGCTGCTCTTGATCTCCCCGCCCGGTTACGGTAAGACCACCCTGATGGAGTACGTAGCCAGTCGGCTCGGACTCATCTTCGTAAAGGTGAACGGGCCCTCTTTGGGCCATTCCGTCACCTCTTTAGACCCCACCGAAGCCAATAACGCGACCGCCGCCCAAGAGGTGGAGAAAGTCAACTTCGGCCTCGAGATGGGCAACAATGTGATGCTCTACCTCGACGACATCCAGCACTGCGATCCGGAGTTTCTGCAGAAGTTCATCTCGCTTTGTGACGGACAGCGGCGGATGGAAGGCGTCTGGCGCGGCCGAACCCGAACCTACGATCTTAAGGGGAAGCGGTTCTGCATCGTCATGGCCGGAAACCCGTACACCGAGACCGGAACCCGCTTTCAGATTCCAGACATGCTCGCGAACCGGGCCGACACCTATAACCTGGGAGATATCTTGTCCGGGCGACAAGAGGCGTTCGAGCAGTCCTATATCGAGAACGCCCTCACCTCAAACCCGACCTTGGCGCCGCTGGCGGGACGGGATCAAGCCGACCTCTACAAGTTCATCCAGATCGCCGAAGGGACCCCTATCCCCCTCGGTGAGATGAAACACAACTACAGTGCCGCCGAAGCCGACGAGATCGTAACCGTCCTGAAGAAGCTGGTCACGGTGCAAAGGACCGTTCTACAGGTAAACCAAGAGTACATCCGATCGGCTTCCACCGACGACAAGTACCGGACCGAGCCCCCCTTCAAACTCCAAGGGAGCTACCGGAACATGAGCAAGATGGCCGAGCGGATCGTCCCGGTGATGAACGACCGCGAGTTAGAATCGTTGATCGAGGACCACTACCTAGGGGAGTCTCAAACCCTCACCTCGGGTGCCGAGCAGAACCTGCTCAAACTCGGCGAGCTCCGGGAAACCTTGACACCAGAACAGCAGGAGAGATGGAACGAGATCAAACGCGGCTTCGCCCGGAATATGTTGGCCGGAGGCGACGAGAACGATCCCGTCTTGAAGATCACCAATGTCCTGGCGGTCGTCAGCCAGCGGCTCGAAGACATCCAGCACTCTATCAGTAGCGCTGGGGAGAAGACCCAAAAGGACGAAAAGCCGGCCCAGGCCGTCCTACCCGCCGAGTTCGGCGAGTATCTCTCCGGGCTTCACAGTGCGATAGCTCGGCTCTCGGACAAACCGAAAACGACACCGACGTTGACGGCCCCTCCCGAGCTGACCCGATACCTCCAGGGTCTCCAGGAAGCGCTCCAGATCCTAGCCGAGCGGCCGGTCGCCCCGCCACCTCCTCCGCCCCCGGACCTGAGCCCCTATCTCGAAGGGCTCCAGGAGGCTCTGACCAAGCTTTCGGAGCGTCCCATCACCGTGCAGACCTCCGCCCCGCCGGCGGCCTCTAAAGCGGGCCCGCCAATGGTGGCCTCCACCGGCAACCCTTTCCTGGATCCCGTTCCGCTCCCCGGAGTGTCGCTGGGCGTGCCGCCTGTAGGGGGCCAACCCCCCGTCAGCGCGGGCGAGCTGCCGGAGATCCGTCAGCACGTCGTGCCCGCACTACGAGAGATCGCCGAGCTCGTTCGGGGACCCAACTCGAAGACCATACTGCTCGACGGCAAACTGGTGGAAGCCTTCGACGCGCTCCGAGAAGCCCAGACTCTCGACGACGTTCTGATCGCTTTAAGACCGCTCAGGGCCAGATAAAGGGGCGAAGCCAGCGCGCCTAACCAGGGCGATCGTACCGGATCTGTTTTGCTTACGGTAGGTTCGGGAATATCGTAGGTGAGATGACTCTAACCACTTTATCCCCCAAGCTAAGCCTCGACGTTAACCAGTTTACCCAACTCTTGATCTACCGGGGAGGACGCCTCGCCCTGATCTCGGACGGGGATCGCCTCAAAGCCTCTCTATCGGGCTTCGAAGATCTCTGCGAAGAGGTCCAAGCCCTTTCAGATTTCTCGGAGCACGAAGCCATATTCTTCCAAGTGGCCCCGAGCTCCGGCCGACTGATGGCCGCATTCCTCCACCGCACCTGCCGGGGTCCCGGCGCGGGTGGAACGCGTTCGTGGCGCTATCCGAACCTAGAGAGCTTCTTTAGAGACGGGCTCCGGCTCTCGAAAGGTATGACCCAAAAGAACGCCTTGGCACACTTATGGTGGGGTGGAGGAAAGGGTCTCATCCACGACTCGGGCAAACTGGATCTGTTCCAGAGAGGACGGCTCTTTCGTCAGTTCGGCCGGTTCGTATCTGCACTTCAAGGATACTACTTCACCGCCAAGGATGTGGGGATCCACCCTGAAGACATCGCGGAGATGTATCGCACCACCAGATTCATCACCTGTATCCCCCCCGAGTACGGCGGAAGTGGCGACCCGTCCCGAATGACCGCCCAAGGCGTCTTCCGGGGGATCGAGGCCACTCGCGAGCAGCTCGGAGCGCCCGATTGGCGAGAGCTCAGCTTCACTGTCCAGGGCTTAGGGGAGGTCGGCTCGCACCTCGTGAGCCTTCTGCATGAGACCGGAGCCACCATCCGGGCCTTCGATATCAAAGAAGAGCGGGTTCTCAAGACGGCTCGGATGTACCCCAATCTCGAAGTCGCTTGCCGGGGAGACGAGGACGTCTTGTTCGAGCCCTGCGACATTCTGGTTCCCTGTGCCCTCGGCGGGGTGCTCAACTCCCGAACCATCCCTAAACTCCAGACCAAAGCGGTCTGCGGGGCAGCTAACAACCAGCTCAAAGATCCCGCCTCCGACGGAGCCAGGCTCGTCGAGCGCGGTATCTTGTACGCACCCGACTTCCTAGTGAACAGAATGGGGATCGTCGGGTGCGCCGACGAGCCGATGGGCTGGCTCGACGACGATCCCCAAGTCTTGGCCCACCTGACCCACGAATGGGAAGGCGGCGTCTACGCCTTGACCCGGAAGGTCTTGATTGAAGCTAAAGAGCGTAAGCTCAGTTCCCATCTCGTGGCCGAAGAGTTGGCGGATCGGATGTCTTTAGAGCATCACCCGCTGTTCGGTCATCGCGGGCTTCTCCAAGCGCGTCAGATCTTCGAACGGTGGAGTGGCTAGAGGGCGCGCCCTTCCCTGAACTAATTCTCGGACCAGAAAAGGCGCTCGACCCTCGTCCAGTTGTGGGGGAGGTTCTTCGTCATCAGCTTCAGATACTCGGGGTCGTAGATGAAGGCGAGCCGCTCGGCCTCAGTGATCCGTAAGCTCGGATCTCCGGTCATGGACTTGTCTTTACCCGCGATCACCGAGCCGTAGAAGGTCGCTCTGTTTCCGCCGACGTGGAAGTTAAAGTTCTGCCGAGCGTAGACGAAACCCCGGAAACTCCAGTCGACTTTGCTGCTGCTATCGATATTCACGTCTTTACCAGCGTAGACGACCAGCCCCTCGTACCCCTCCTGGGGATCGACGGTGACGACTCGCTTGCGAGCTATCCACTCCCACTTGTCCTTCTTGACCTCTGCCCGGACCCATTCGATCTCGGGGAAATCGGACTGAATATTGACATCACCCCCCCGGGAGATGACGGTTCCTAGTCCGGTCACGACCCCTTTCCCCAGGGTGATATCCCCTTGGGCTTCGATGGACACATCGTTGCCGTCGTTTCCGAAAGCGAACGAAGGATAGGTCGGTGTGGCCTCGTCGAGAGAGACCTGCTCCTCGAGGAGGCGCTGGTTCGGTTCCGAGGTCAGATGGAAGTCTTTCGTGGGCCCGTCGGCCAGCGTTACCCTAGTCTGGGGCTTCACCACGAACGACTGGTTCTTAAGGTCGATAACCACCGGTGAGTCTTGCGACCCGGTGAGCCGCCGAATCCCCGAAGCCGGAGTACCGGGAGCGGGCTCTTGGAGCGCGAACCGTTCTCCCATTCGAAAATCTGGTAGCTCCGGGTCCGGCGGCAAAGTCGAGTCCAAGGCCTCGAGCGGATCGTCTAGGTGGGATCTCATCAGCGCCATCCTAGTGTTTCTCGCCTGACCACCGGGGGTCAGGCGGCCCATCGGTGGCGGAGCTGCCAGTATGGTGTCCGGTCGACTTTCGCCTTCGGAAGAGAAATAGTGGAGGGCATCGACATGCATCACCCGGACCCGGGTTACCCACGCGTACGTGGGCCCATCAGAAGAGCTATCCCCCGAGGAGTCATCCCCCGAAGAACCGCCCCCAGGGGTATCGTCTCCGGAGGACTCCCCCCCCCCAGAGCCGCCGAACCCGGTAGGCTCCCAGCTCTCGTACTCCACGGCCACCGGACTCTTCGTAAACCGATACTCTCCTGGAGGGATCCGAACCTCCGAATCGGCCGAATCAGTCCCCGGACGAGAGAGATTCTCGGGCTTGAGATCGTAAACATCCATACGGTTGGGAGACTCCTCCACCAGGCGCGCTCCGGTTCTGCGGGACGCCAGTCCCAACTCCTCGCCTTCGAGCGCCGAACCCCCGTCGAAGATCTTACCCGTGGACCAGAGGAGCCCTTTGCCAGAAACCTCCACCGAAGCGGGGTCCACCGAATCGAGCATCAAGCCTGGTTCATAATCCACGTACCGTGTTCGGCCGGACAAGAGCCCGGGCATAGAAGCGTCCCCTTCTGCCCGCAACTCGTTTCGAAGAGGGTCCTTACTGGCTAGAAACATATGCTGGGCGTCGATCGACATAGAGCCCCGGGTCAGAATCGAGGCGTCGTACAGAGGCGCCAATCGCAACATCGCCCGGGCAGTCTGGGCTTCACCCCTCCTGGGCGTAGCGCTCTCCCCTGGCCAGGTTTCGATCCGCAGCTCGATCTGTTCAGCAGGTACACCGTCGAGTTCACTAGGCGAAGTCAGGGCGTTGGTCACAGAAACGCGAAAAGAGCAGTGGTGCTCGGGGAGGTAGCCGAAGATGGTCCTCCCCTGGGTGCGACTCACTTGAACGCGGTCCCCGAGATGAGCCACGCTCCCACGCTTCCTAGGCGGGTCCAGCTCTTCTAAACCGGAAAAGGGGGCCGCCCCCCAGTTCCTCTGGTGTTCGATCTGATAGAGGCAGTAGTCGTAAACGCTCCGGGAGGCCGCTCTGGCTCTGGTCTTATCGTCAGAAAGCCGCGCGGTGGCGAAAGCGCCAGCTTGGGTCTGCACCAGAGCTCCGGTTAGCACTAAAAGGAAGAACATGATCACTAGCGTCGTAAACAGGGCGATCCCCCGATGGAGCGCCCGGGCGCGCGCCGAACTCTGTCCAAACCGCTTCATCTTAACAATGTACCATAGGTTAGAGTCGAGGCCAGGTGTTCTGAGGCCGAAGCACGGTCTGAAACTCTAGGATCTCCGAGCGGGTCTGCCCTGTACCTCCACTGACCGTCTCGTCCTCGAGTACCACATCGAAAACCAACAGGTCTCGGGCTAATGAGATATCGACTTCGAAGCTTCGGATAGATCCGGAAAGGCGCCGCTGGTCCTGGGGCTGATCGAAGCTCCCCAGCACCGCGCGGACTCCATCGGCCGTCAGCGGGAGGGGCTCTCCTTGCGGGCCTTTCACCTGGCGAAACAAGATACCGGGCCGACCGAGCTGCTCGGTCACCGTGTAGCACACCACCCGATCCCAGCGAGGCACTCCGTTGTCGTCTACTGTGATGGGCTCGCTCCAGCTGTTGAGGGTGGGCATCCCTAAGCGGGTTCGGGGATACCCCTCGACACTAGTCTGACGGTCCACCGAACACAGGACAAGGTTGGTCAGCTCGGCGTCGCGCTGCAGCCAGGCGAAGAGAGCCCGAGCGTCGCGTTGCAACACTTGCCGACTGGTGGTCTGGGCGAAGAGCCGAAAGCCGGCCGAGGCCGCGTAGAAGCACAGACCCGAAAGCAGAAGAAAGACCATCGAGGCGACCAGCAGTTCGGCCATCTGGAAACCGCCGTCACCGGCCCTCGTCCCTCTCGAGCCCTCTCGCTTAACGCCGAACATAGATGGTCCTGGATGTCACCACCGTCGTCCGCCCTTGCTCGGCTCGACCCACGTCTGGCAGTTCTGAGAACCACCAGACGGTGACCTCTATCTGATGGACCGTACCGAGGTCGTCGGGAGAGTTTCGAAGCTCTACCGCGGTCATCGAGTAAGCGAACTCCGTTTCGGTCGCCTCCCCTGGAAGGAGCAGTCGCCGGACCCCCTTCCACTCGGACTGAGCCGAAGTCGGAAAACCCCACTGTGGCGGGCCTGCCGTGGAGGCCGACTCTAACAGTTCGTGGGCCAAAAGAGCGGCCGCCGTCTG
>CAZDLH010000116.1:2188-7150 GCA_964505925.1 uncultured Burkholderiales bacterium | reverse complement strand
GTCCGCCAGAGCCGAAGCCAATGCGTCTTGGTCGATCGAGCGGTAAGCCTGGCGCTGGGCTAGGGCGATCTCAACCCCTTGGCGCACCCATCCTGGGGGGCGCAGCAGATACAGGGCCCGCTGGAGCTGCATGGCGAGGGCCGCGATCTCGCTTGCCTCAGCCGGCTGAAAACGTCCGGAGGCGGAGCTGCCGGACAGCGAGATCTCGTCCCAGGTGAGGGCTTTCACCAAGGCGGCTAAGGGGGCTCCCCCTTCCAAAGAGCGCAGGTCTTTCAAGCCGAGGGAGCACCAAGCTCGATACGAGAGCTCGAGGGCCGCCCGAGCCTCCCCCCCGCGGTCCTCTACGATGGCGACCTTGCGGAGTAGACGGGCCTGCTCGAGGCTGGGGTCCGGAGCCGCCTGTAGGAGCGGACGGTACAGCTGCAGGGCCTCTCCGGCTTCGCCGCACTGGAGCAAGCAGTCGGCGAGGCGCTCTTGGAGCTCGGAGCTCTGCGCGTCCTGGCGGTCGTCGCTCTGGAGGACCTCCCGGAAGAGGGCCGCGGCCTGGGAGAAGGAGAAGCTGGCGTAGGCCCGCTCGGCGCTGGTCAGCAGGTGGGCGCGGGCCTGCTCGTGCTCGCCGGCTTCCCGAAAGTGCCAAGCCAACCAGAACGGATCGGTCTGCTCGGACCTGCGTGCCAGAGCCTCCCTGCTGATGGTGAGGTGGGTGCGGCGCTTCTCGGCCGGAGTGGCCGAGTCCAGGAGAACCGCTGGCACCACTGAGTTGCAGAAGTCGAAAGTGTCGCTGCTCTTGCCCTCCCGCACGAGTCCGAGGCGCGCCAGCTCTAAGAGTCGGTCCAGAACCTCGGCCTCGGAGCGCTCGGTGATAGCGGCCAGCATCGGGAAGGAGAATCGCAGCCCGAGAAAGGCGGCTTTACGAAGCAGCGCTCGGTCGTCGTCGGGGAGCGGCTCGAGCCTTTCGCCTACCACCGCCTTGAGACTGGCGGGGATCTCGACCGAAGTGGAGCTCTCCGAGCGGGCCGCTAGATGCAGTTTCCATCTGGCCCCTCGCTCGTCTTGGGTGCGGGTCAGTCGCCCCTCCTCGAGGAAAAAGCGGGTCATCTCGATCAAGAACAGCGGATTGCCTTCGGACTGGCGGTAGAGCGCTTCGAGGCTCAGGCTGTCGAACTCGCCGCCGCCGAGCATCGAGAGCACCAGCTCTCGGGCTTGCTCCTTGTCGATCGGGCCCAAGGTCTGATCCAGGGGGTTCGACTCTCGGATCGTCTCTTCGAGTCGACGATGGGAGCGCTCGGTCAGCGTCTGGGAGGGGCCCCGGCTGGCGGCCAGGATCAGGCGGTTCTCACCCTTGCTTTGGGGCCGTTGGCGCAGAAAGTGCAGGAAGGCCAAGGTTTCGTCACCGGCCAGCTGCAGCTCTTCGAAGGTTATGAAGGTCACCGGTTCGTCGGTCTGGCGTCGGTCGTAGGTGAGCAGGCGGCGCATGCCTTCGAACAGTCGATAGCGGCGCATAGCGCTCAGTTCGAGATCGCTGGTGGTGTGGGCTTCGGCGCTCAGCTCGGGCAGCAGCAGGCTCAGCTCTTCTCGGAAGCCCTCGAGGCTCTCGGGCATACCGTAGCGCAGGCTCGTCCGGAGCGGCTCGAGGAGTGGCTGAAAGGGTAGGGTGTCCAGGGGGGAAGCGCTCATCTGGAGCACCTTCCAGCGCCTGCGCTTAGCCCAGTGGCGCAGCTCCTGCAGGCATCGGCTCTTGCCGAAGCCCTGAGCCCCTCGGACCAAGACCCTCAAGCCTTGATCCTCGGCGGACATCAGCGCCTCTTGGGCCTCCCGGAAGAGCCGCTCTCGCCCGACCATCCGGGGAGGGAGCGGAAGCGACTCTAAGGCGGGGAGAACCGAGAGCGTGGGGCGTTCGGTCCCTTCGAGCCCCATGCTGCGACTCCAGAGCTCCCGTACAGTTTCGGCGTTGGCCGGGCGGTCGTCCGGGTTCTTCATCAGCAGTCGAGCTACCAGCTCGCAGGCCTCTTCGGGCAGAGGGAATCGCGGCTCTACCGCGGGCGTCGGTTCGTGAAGGATCTTGCCGAGCACCGCGATCGGTTCGCCTGCGGTGAAAGGGAGCCGGCCGCAGAACCAGTGATAGAGCAGGACCCCCAGTGAATAGAGGTCGCTGCGCTGGTCTAGCTCGGCCCCGATGATCTGCTCTGGGGCCATATAGTGAATGGTACCCAGCACCGACCCGGGGGAGGTGAGGCGCGACATGGAGGCGTCGTCGGTGAAGTGAGAGGCGAGGCCCAGGTCGAGCAGCTTGGGCTGACCCTGCAGGTCCAGTAGGATGTTCTCGGGCTTGAGATCGCGGTGCACGATGCCCGCTTCGTGCAAGCTGGCGAGCCCGCAGAGCACCCCGTCGAGCCAGCGCACCGCGGCTTCGGGAAACCGCTGGCCGCCGGTGGCGGTCAACTCTTCGTGGAACGCTTCGTCGATGTTGCGCCCCCGAATCCATTCCATGGTGAAGTACATGACCGCATTGCGGGAGCCGAAGTTGTACACCTTGACGAGATTCGGGTGGGAGAAGCGCGAAGCCAGCTGAAACTCGCGTTCGAAGCGAAGGCGGTCCGTGCGGGTCAGGTTGGGAGAATCGATGACCTTAAGGGCCAGGGGAGTGCCGCCGGGGTCCTCCTCGGAAACCGCCTTGTAGACCTGTCCCATGCCGCCTCGCCCTATCAGCTCTAGAATGCGATAGCCGTCGAAGGACTCTCCCGTTTGGGGAAGACGGTGGTGCTGCTGTGCTGTTAGTTCCACCGGCGACCAAGGGCTGCGGATCGCACTTCGATATGGGCGAGCCGCGCCCGGGACTTTCTCGAACGGTTCT
This sequence comes from uncultured Burkholderiales bacterium, assembly GCA_964505925.1. Classification (GTDB taxonomy): domain Bacteria; phylum Vulcanimicrobiota; class Xenobia; order Xenobiales; family JADMJV01; genus JAEXNA01. Next base: position 4,296 of record CAZDLH010000116.1, on the reverse strand, counting down.
CTACGGTTCGGTGTTCCGAAACGGCTAAGGGCATACCCCAATCTTTGCCTGCAGCGCCGAGCACCAAACCTAAGGAGGTGCCTGGGTTGAGCCCTACAAAGGTGGGGAATACCACACAGGATACCGGATCTTGCCGGAGGGCACAGCAGCAGAGCCGCCGGCGAACAACCCCACCGGGTGGAAGGACGATGGATGCTTCAAGGGCTATTCTCATTTTCTGATCAAGAACTGTCCGCTTTCGTACTGGAGGCGGAGTGCAAGCCGAGCCAACCGGACCGCGAAGCACTACTTATCTGTTTGTTGGACTGGATGGCTGATATCGTGAGGTCGGACTCCCGGGAGCCCCGCGAGGTCGAGACCCGGGTTTTAGCCTGGCTAGCCCGGCGCTTACAGCTTCCCTTGACGCACGACGCGAACAACGACGAGCTAGAAGCGGCGGTGCGACGGAAGATCGCCGAGGAGTCTTCGACGTTGCTCTTTCCGTTTCTGGAAGTGGGGTCGGCCATCGCCTATCTAGGACCGGCTCAGGTCATCGGGCCGAAGATGGAGCTACTGGAGACCTCGCTGACCTCTTTGATACCCTCTCATTCGACCAGGGAGCGGCTCCGAACCCACTGGAAAGCGCGGGGGGCACGCTTGATGGCCGGTCAGGAGCACCTCGGCCCGAAAGAGGTTCTCGACGCCCTGCGCGAACCGATCGAGGAGCTGCAGCAGCGGAGCGAGCCGACCCGGATCTCGGTGCTCATCCTGAGCTTCGTGGTGGCTTTGGCCGACGGTCGGTTCGAAGGGGATGAAGAGGTGTTCGTAGGCGAGGTAGCCGACCGTTTAGGTATCGACGCGCACCAGGTGCGAGAGATACAGCAGCGGGTGAGCCAGACGTTCTGGGCTCAGCTGACCGCGCTCGGTGGAGGCACCTATCAGAGCCGATCCACCGAAGAGGAGCTGCTCTTGAATCTGCGCGCAGCTCAGTCGACGCTGGAGCTCACCGGCGGTCTAGCCTCTTTTTCGGACACGGTGGAGAAGGGGTTCGTTTCGGCCATCCACCGGGGTATCGAGAACGACTCCGCACTACGGCGGGGGCTGAGTCGGGGTGTGAAGTCGCCTCTGACTTTCCCCATCGGGTTCGCTACCGGGATGCTCTGCTATATCCGCGAACGGTGGCGCTCCGACGACCAGGAGGTTCTGATGCGGGTCGCCCTAGCGGCGATCTTTCGTCAGCACCTGGAGGCTTCCGGCGACAACGTCGAGATCACCTTGGAGCGGATCGCTTCCTATCTACCCGAGCGGAAAGTTGAGAACCCGGCGGAGGTCCTGAAGAGGTCAGCGGTCGGTTCCGAGCCGATAGGTCAGGCCGAGGTGCGGCGAATCTCCCTCGATCCGCTTTAGCCCAGCGGGGAGAGGAACCAAAGCCGGTGACCGCGGTTGATCTCGTCGAGCCGACACTCCGGGGGTTCGGGTGGTCAACCGAATGCGCCGGCTGTATAATGGGCTACGATAGACCATACTGTTGAGGAGGTGGCCTCGATTGGTCACGATAACCGAAAAAGCGAAGAGCGAAGTTGTTAAGATGTTCAAGGAGCACGAGCTCCAGGAGTCAGTGCTCCGTATGGGGGTGCGGGGAGGCGGATGTTCCGGGCTCTCCTACACTCTCGGCTTCGACAAAGAGATTTCGGAGTTCGATCGGATCTTCGACCTCGAAGAGGGTGTGAAGCTCGTGGTCGACATGAAGAGCTATCTTTATCTCAAGGGGACTGAACTCGACTACACCAGCGATCTGATCGGCGGCGGTTTCAAGTTTAATAATCCCAACGCGAGAAGAAGCTGCGGCTGCGGTAGCTCGTTTCAAGTCTAACCAGCGGAGAGTTGACGCTCGCATCTGAAGAGGAACTGCTCGCCCCTGGCGAGCAGTTCTGCTTTAGGGGTAAGGTGGGCGACTTAGTAAAGTGAAGTTCTTTGAAGACTTTCGAGAGTTGGGGGAGAGGGAACGCTTTCAGGCGAGTAGTGAAGCTGGATACGCCGAAGGTTGGAGAGCCTACAGCAACCCCGTCTGCGGAGATCTGTTGGATGTATATATAGAGATTAGAGAAGGTCGAGTAGAAACAGTGAGA
>CAZDLH010000116.1:0-2178 GCA_964505925.1 uncultured Burkholderiales bacterium | reverse complement strand
CGAGGCTGCTGGCCGGTGGCAGCGGCGGCAGAGCTGCTCTTCGAATGGGCCGAGGGGCGAGAGAGCGACGAAGTTCTTACGCTGTCCCTCGATGAGCTACTCTCGTGGGTGGAGGGTGTTCCGGCTGGGAAGCGTCACGCTTTTAGTCTCGTCCACCGCGGGCTTCTTTGGAGCGTAGCGCAGGGTCTTCGACCGGAGCCGGTTGGTCCCGACCCGAAAGAAAGGTTATACTGACGTCACGATGAGAGAAGTTTCGCATCTCAGAAGAGCTCAGGCGGCGGAAGCCCAGCAGCTAAAGCAGAAGGCCCTCGAGCCGCAGCAGCGGCACTGCTATATCATGAAGAAACAGGTCAACATCCTAGTGGAGTACCCCGACTATAAGGGGCCTCACTTCAAGGGTGAAGAGGGCGCGATCTACTGCGAAAACATCTTGGAGTGCTATCAGAAGAACATCCGCTGCCGCTACAGCGGTATATCTCCGCTATTCCCGGACCCGTTCTATCCGAGGGAGACCGATGAAGAGAGCACCTCGGAGGAAGACGGAACCGCGCAACAAGAGCAGCCCAACCTTCCGGAAGGTGAACCCGTAGAGGGTTAACACTCCAGCGGAGCCTTCCGCTGTTCATCCTATGTTCGATAACCGCCCAAGTCGGAGTCGAACATGCCATCGGGCAGATTTTTTCCCTTCGATTATAGGAAATCGGAACCCCCTACCTCGTACATGCTAAACCATGTGATTGCGCCGTTTTTACATGCTGCGAGGGAGGTCCCCATGCGCAAACAAAGAGCAGAAAATTTCCCTATCGGGAAACCCGTTCATTTTCTCTATGTTCGGATTGTTGAAAAATTTTCCCTGTGCTATAATCGCAGCATTCACGGCCAACCCTGCTTTTTGAGGGACTCTTGAGGCCGTGAAAAGTTTTGGGCGAGAGGGAGGTGAGGAGATGAGCTTCGTGCTGTTTCGCGTCGTTTATCCCCCCACCCAGATCGACTCAGAGGCGAAGACCGGAGATCTCCTCGGGCATCTGCAAAAGCAGCTCCCCGACCTGAGTGGCGCTCTCCTGAAAGCGAGCGAGATCCTGCCCGAAGAGGAGGACGCACTGCTCCTTAGGGTGCCCAACGATTCACGATTGACAGCCGCCCGAAGGGTTCGCTCGGTGCTTCGTCGCAAGGGCTTGGTCTTCGAAGAGGGAGTGGTTGAAAAACGGATGACCGGTGGGGGCGATGAGCACGCAAGGCAGACTGCTAGAAATTTTTTAGAGGCCGGTAGGGCTTTCTCCCATCTGGGGATGCTCGATGAGGCGCTCGAGGATCTCTTGTGCGCACATCATCACGACCCGACCCTCACAGAGATCTACCACTATACGGTGGCCATTCTACGCCAACAGGGGCGGCAAGGAGACGCTCTCGAGTTCTGTTTGGATTCGAGCGTCTACCAGGAGCGGGTGGCCTCGTTTCATTTTCTGGTCGGACAGCTGCTGCGCGAGCTCGGCCGTAAAGACGAAGCTATCGAAAGGCTGAAGCTGGCCATCCGGCTGGAGCCGAAGGCCACGGAGCCTTACCTTCAGTTGGGTAAGATCTTTCGTGAGTTGGGCGATTTTGAAGCTTCCGAGCTTTCCTATCTTCAGGCGCTCCACTTCGGCTGCCGTAGTCCGGAAGCTAGCTTGGGGCTGGGCGCTATCGCGCTGGCTAGAGGTGAGTTCGACGGGGCGGAAGACCACCTGCTCGATGCGCTCGATCTAGAGCCGAGTATGGATGAAGCTCGCCTGATGCTAGGCTGGACCTATTTCAAGGACGGTCGGTACGATCAGGCTGAAGTCGAGTTCCTTCAGGTCTCCTACGGTAAGCAAGAGCAGTATCACCTCTCCGGGCTATTTAGTCTGGCGCAGCTGTATCTCGAGCGCGGTCAGCCGGAGCTGGTGCTCAAGGTGCTGGGTCGGGCAGGCGAGGAGGTCTACGACCTGCCTGAGACCTGCCGAGTCTTGGGGGACGCCTACTATCTTCTGAGTCGCAACAGAGAGGCGTTGCAGGCTTGGGGTCGAGGCCTGGAGCTAGGTCTGGCCGAGAGCCCGGAGCTGAGTTTACGTAGGGCGGTCGCGATGTCCCGGGTGGGTCGGGTCGATGAGGCCGAAGCTGTTTTAGAAGGGCTCGAAGTGAAAGACGGGGCGACAACCGCCC
>CAZDLH010000115.1:0-7163 GCA_964505925.1 uncultured Burkholderiales bacterium | reverse complement strand
CCTCATTCGCCAAGCCGACTCCACCGAGGGGTTGCCGATCGGCTTTCTCCGATATCGACTCTACAGGCGCGACCGCCACAAGATCGCTCGGGTCGGGATCATGCTTGGACAACAGGGCCACCGAGGAAAGGGACTGGGCTCAGAAGCCATGCGAACACTGCTGCATTATCTCTTCACCCAGCGCTCGGTAGACTCGGTGGAACTGGACACCGCGACGTTCAATCAGGAGGCGCGGCGCTGTTTTGAAAAGTGCGGCTTCCGCCTCCTCCGAGAGGTCGAGGTCGTCAGGATGCATACCGGAGATCGGGACAGCCGCTACCTCATGAGTCTCGATCGGTGCGAGTGGTCCGAGATCCCCCAGGAAAGCTCCAGACGACCGCCCGGGACTACTCTCCAGCGATGACGGAAGACGCTTTGGTTCGGCTTCCTGGATCGTAGGCCACGCTCTCTTGAAACGCGCCCCAGACCGCGACCTCCTCGACCTCCGAGAACTGTCCCAGAACCCAGTCGTACCCGACGGCTTGGCCGGCCCGCAGGTCCACCCTGTGCACTTGTCCCACACCGTCTGCGAAGTGGAGCCGTCCGGCCACCAGTGCGCTCCCTTCGGCAGCCCCTTCCCGCTCCTTGGCCTCCGCACCCTCAGATGCCTCGGTTAGGGATAAGACTCGAAACGAGGACAGCCTAGCGGCCGTCAGGGCGTCGAGGGGAGACCCCTGCATCACCACATCGGAGACCAGCGCGACCGTGCCGTCTTGTAGGGAACCTCCGAACCCCAGAGATTCGATCAGCGCCGAATCCCCCACCACGAAGCAGCTCTCTGTCCTATCGGCCAGTAGCAGAGCCGGGTCCATCCCGTCGCGCTCTTGGTACATCGCATCCTCGTTGCGGTGGAGCTTCAACAAAAAGGAGCCCGTGAGACGATCGTACATCAACTCCCCTCTTCTATATGGGGTCTCACCTCGAAAATCACGAAAGAGATATCCGGTAGCTTCCCGATGAACAGGGAAAAAGATTCTGGCCGACTCTCGCCCTACGGACTGGAGTTCCTCTAGCCAGCTCCATCGCTCGCTGTCCTCTGGCGGGGCGGAAGGCCGCGGATTCCACTCCTGCACCTCCTTGGACCAGGGGCCCCATCCCGTCGTGCTCGACTCTAGCGACCCTTGGAACTCAGCGACCGGCCCGTCACTCGGGTTACCCTCCAGCTCGGACGCTGAGGGCGAAGACCTAAACCCGGTCTCGCTGCAGTAGATCATCCCGTCGCAGGCCAACTCGATCTTATCCTGGCTATACCGATAGACGAGCCCCGTGAGAAACGCATCTTCGGACGGAGGGATGGCGGGATACCCACCCCTGAGAGAGCACTCCGCCTCGAGCTCTTCGACCGCCCGAGAGAAAGCCGCGTGGCGATTTCTCTCCTGTAGGCGCACCTCGGATCGTTCACCGACGGGTATGCTGAAGACCAAGCGACTATCCGAGGGGGCGCTCATCCCAAAGAGTCTCTTATGGGAGTCCGAGATCACTCCGGTTCCGTAAAGCGACTGAGCGAGCACCGCAACCGCTTGCGGCTCCCCTTCTATCACGATCTGACGGTCAGGCTGACCCTCTTGCAGCTCTAGGTTGCGAAGCTCACCTCCAGGCGATAAGGCCCAGGCTGCCCCCACCCCGCAAGCGAGAAGTATCCCTACGCTTCTGATCGGGAGATTGATATGGGTCGCACCGCGCTGCTCCCCTCTCGGTGAAAAAGCTGTTCGGCTTAAAACTTGACGCAGTATCTGCACTAGACATCCTACAAATAGAAAATGATTCAAAAAACATTAAGTGACTTCTTCAATCTTCCTTCCGAATAAGGACGCTGTTTTGCCTACCTTCGTATCTTTATCGAAACTCGTGTTGCGCCTCCACCGCCACCTTTCGTGCGGCACCAGCCGCCCCCCGCATTAAGCTTCCCGTCCTCGAAAGCGGAGATGACGAGGTCGCCTCGAACTTAAGGCCACCCTCAGGCCGTATCCGCTCGCTGAGAAGAAGCGCTCATCGATTCGACGTACGGCAAGCCATCCCTTATAATACAGCCGTGTCCATCGATCGCATCAGACTCTCTCGAGGAGGCGGCTTAGACGCAGCTCATCTGCGAGCCGTCCCCCGTAAACAGATCGAAAGCGTAGCGCCCAATGTTCTTCGAGATCTCAAAGCTTTCGAAGAGCTCGAGGAGGACGACTACGACGAGGAGGAGCTCCTTCGACTCCTGACTCAAGACGAGATACGCCTCTCCGAGGAGGCCCAGGAGCTTCTTCGCAAGCTCAGGAAACGAAAGAAGCGAGGAAGGGGGCGGCAGCGAGAGGATTCTGAAGAGGAGTTTCTCGCCCTCTTGGACCAGCTCGAAGACCTCGAGCCGCCGGCGGCTGACCCGCTCCCCCATCGCCAGCCGAGCAGACCGTTCCTCCCCCCGGTTCTCACCCTATCCACCTTCCGTCCGGTCGACGCTCCGCTCCCCCAACGAACCCAGGAGACGGCCCCCTCCCGACCCAGACTGAGTAAGGCGGGAAAAGCTGCAGCCGACATGGTTGCCATCGCCCCGGACAGGGAGTCGGTTCTCCAGGTAGCCCACGACTTAGAAGTGTTCGGCAAAGAGATGATTCTGGAGGTCTATCGTTTCGGCACCAGGATCATCATCGTAGACGGTCGCACCCCCCTCACCGAAGTGACCGTCGGAGGGACCAAACTCTTCGGAGCTGGCGAGAAGACCTTCGACGGGCGTCCGTGGTCGGTAGTCCGAGGCGTCTACAGCGCAAAGCGCCGGGTGATCTGCATAGGGCAAGAGCTTCTAAACCAGAGCCGGCAGACCGGTCGCTCCACGGTGAGACACGAGTTCGCCCACGCCTACGAGGACGCTTGGAGCAAAAAGCGCCAGCGTCACCATCCGCTGAGCGTGGAGCTCTGGTATCGATTCGAAGCCACCCGGCAGAGCTTCATTAGTCAGTACGCATCCACCCAGCCTGCGGAGTACTTCGCAGAATCCGTGGAAGCGTTCTTCATGCCGAACCACCGGGAGACCCTGCGCCACGCCGACCCGGATATGCACCGATTTCTCTCGGAGCTTTTCACCGGCTAGAGCGCGGGACTAGGACGTATATCTCGGGGGAGTAGCACCCCTAAGGCCGAACTGCCGCAGGCCATGAGCCAAAGTCTATCCGATAGTATCCGACGTCACCTGCGAAGTCTCACCGAGACCGGTTCGCTGGAGCCCGGAGCCGTCAGCGAGATCCTCCATGGGGTTTTGGACTCCGAGCCAGAGGAAGAGTTCGAGGCTCGTCCCCTGCTGGCCGGCCTCCTGTGCTCGCTTCAGGTCCTCGGCGTGAACGAGCGGGCCCTCTTCGAAGCCGCCTCCGCCCTCGGAAGTCGGTCCCTCAAGGTCTCGCTCTCCAGCTCGGACAAGCCTCTCTATGACACCTGCGGCACGGGGGGGGATGGCGCGGACCTAGTGAACATCTCCACTCTGGCAGCTCTAGCTATAGCCTCCGTAGGCTTCACCGTAGCAAAGCACGGTAACCGCTCCGTCTCCTCCCGTTGCGGTAGTGCCGATCTTTTGGAAGCCTTGGGGTTCGAACTCGAGCTCGACCCTGCGCAGGCGGCGAGCTCGCTAGAGAGTCGTCCGTTCACCTTCCTCTTCGCCCCTAAGTTCCATCCGGCTTTCGCTCGGCTGGCCCCACTGCGCCGACAGCTCGGGGTGCGGACCCTGTTCAACTCGATCGGTCCCCTCCTAAACCCGGCTCCGATCTCCCATCAGCTGATCGGGGTGTTCGACCCCAAGCTCATGGCGCCGATGGCTAGGGCGGCCTACTCCTCAGGCCGCACCCGCGTTCTTTCGGTCCACGGCGAAGGTGGACTCGATGAGGCCTCCCCTTGGGGGAGCACGAAAGTCCTCTCGATCGATGAGACGGGAGAGCGAGAGTTCTCCGTTCACGCTTCGGACATCGGACTGCCCCCTATCGCCGCCCACGACCTCAAGGGCGGTGGGCCTGAAGTGAACGCCGAGCGCAGTTTACGAATGCTCCAAGGGGAAAGAGGACCGTTAGCCCACGCCGTAGCCTTCAACGGGGCCTTCGCTCTCATGCTCGATGAGACAGAGTTCCAGATCCCAAAGATGAAAGACGCTTACCGCTCGCTCCTCGAAGAGCTACACTCCGGGAGAGTTCATCGACTCCTCGAGCCTCAAGTCGACTGATTGATCAAGAAGATGACGTAGTTCCCGAGCAGTTTTACCTGTTCGGTGTCCATGCCGAGAAAGAGGATGCTGTGATGATAGGCCGCCCCCTCTTCCTCGCTTTCCCCCTCGTCGCGCTTCACGGAGAGTACCCGACACGGCAGCCTTAGAGCCGGCAAGATCCTCCAAAGGCAGATCTCACAATGGATGACCTGCTCTTTCTTAAGGGCGTCGGGCAAAGCGAGCAAGGCTCCCCCCACTCCAAGGTTGAGGACCTGCCCAGCGGTGAACTCTTCTCCCGTGGTCTGGAAGACTCGCGCGGGGATTCGGCCGTGGACACGAACGAACTTTCTCTTTTGAAAGATCTTCGACTCGTCGAACCCCAACTGCTCGAGCACGTACTTAACCCAGGAGCGACGCATATTCTCGCGACTATCCTCGAAAGCTAGACCCGCCTCGTAAGTGGTCCGACCGGGTATACCGAACTGCTGGACCCAGACCACTCGGCAGCGGACCGATCCGGTCTTCTTGTCTTCAGACCCGTCGGGGAAAAAGACTTCCACCTTCTCCCCTTCTTCGATCGGAAGGGAGCGTCGAAGGCGTAGCCCGTCCAGACTCAAGTCTGTCACCACCGCTTGGTCCCGGCCGCTGTCTCGCTCGATATCCAATCGGATATAGGTTCGAACCCTCAACTTTCGACGCCGCTCGGCCAGCGAAAGCTGCGGGAAATCCGGGTCCGTCGCTTCCAAGCCCTGGATCTTGTTCCGTAACATGACGGGAGGTTCTTCGGGAGGGTCCATCAACCCTTGCCCGAATGTCAACCGGACTATTCATTTCAGGAGAACCCGGTGTCTGTACAGCAAGACCTTTCCCCGACCGCACTCGCCCAAGAGATCATCGCGAAGAACCGTGAATTCACCCTCTTTTCCTGGTCCGTCCAAGAGAGTTGTCAACCCATCCCTGTCACCCGGGCCAAGGGCACCTGTTTTTGGGATGCCGAGGGGAAAAGATATCTCGACTACTCCTCCCAGTTGATGAACGTCAATATCGGGCATGGCCACCCCAAGGTGATCGAAGCGATCAAGAAGCAGGTCGATGAGTTGGCCTTCGTCTTCCCAGGCGCGGCCACCGCAGCGCGCGGCCGAGCCGGCGAGAAACTCGCGGCCATCGCTCCCGGGTCCTTGAAGAAATCGTTTTTCACCCTAGGCGGAGCCGACGCCATCGAGAACGCCATGAAGATGGCCAGGATGGTCACCGGGCGCCAGAAGATTATGACCCGATACCGGTCCTACCACGGCGCGACCTTCGGCGCTATGGCGGCCGGAGGGGACCCCCGCCGGATCCCCAATGAGCCGGGAGTACCGTGGATCGTCCGAATGTTGGATCCCTACGCCTACCGCAGCCCGCTGTACCGTCACTGCACTCCCGAGCAAGGGGATCGAGCCCTCCTCGATCTCGTGGAAGAGCAGATCCAGATGGAGGGTCCCGACCAGATCGCCGCCATCCTCCTCGAAGGCTACAGCGGCTCGTCAGGGATCATCGCTCCCTCCTCCGACACCTACTGGAAAGGGATTCGGGCTCTCTGCGACCGGTACGGTATCAAGCTGATCGTGGATGAAGTCATGAGCGGTTTCGGCAGAACTGGAAAATGGTTCGGCGTCGACCACCACGGCATCGAGCCCGATCTTTTGGTGTGTGCGAAGGGCTTAACTTGCGGGTACATCCCACTTGGGGCCGTGGTCGTCTCCGAAGAGATCGCCTCTCACTTCGACAAGAATGCCCTCTGGTGCGGTCTCACCTATAGCGCCCATCCGGTGGGTTGCGCCGCAGCTGCCGCCTGCATCGACGTCTATGAAGAAGAAGGGCTCATCGAGAGATCGAAGACCCAAGGAGCGCGCGTAGCCGCAGCCCTCGACCGTCTAGCCCTGGAGCACAGATGCGTCGGTGACCACCGCGGGGTCGGACTCTTCCGGGTCCTGGAACTGGTCAAGAACCGGGAGACCAAAGAGCCGATGAGCGGATGGAACCGTCCCGCCTCCGAGCCGATGCAGAAAATCGCAGCCCACCTCAAAGCCAAGGGTTTCAACACCTTCGTCCGGTGGGACTGGGTGTTCGTAGTCCCCCCCTTGTGTATCTCCGACGAGGAGATCGAAGAGGGGATGCAGATCCTCGACGAGGCGCTCACCTTAGCCGACCCGTACTGCGAATAGCTCGAAGGGGCCCCGCCTCTCCCCGCGGAGTTCCCTACAGCTCCTCCGGCCCAAACTGCTCGGAGTGCAGGCGCAGCAACTCGCTACGCTCGTACCCTCTCCGCTGTAGAGCGGCCGCGATCTGCAAGGGGGTACGCCCCTGCAGAAGCTTATCGCGGTAGAAGCGGACGAGGCGCTGCTCGCGGACGTCGTCGACCTCCCCTAAGAGAGCCTCAACGATCCGGGAGACCGAAGGCCCGGAAACGCCCCGAGCCGAGAGCTCTTGAAGAAAGCGCCACCGACCCCAGAGCTTCGTCCGACGAAACCGGACGAAGCTCTCTGCGAATCTGAGGTCGTCGAGATAGCCCTGGGCTTGCAACCCCTCGACGACCTCGGTCACCGATTCTTCGAGCAGACCGCGCTGGAGGAGCTTCCTTCTGAGCTCCTCCACCGAGTGCTCCCGGCGACTCAGGAGGTCTAAGGCCTTCTCGCGCGCCTTCCTCCAGCTCTCTCGGTCGTCTGAGGCGCACTCGAGCGAGGGGACCTCGTCCGGCCCCGCTTCGCTCGCATCGCCTTCGGGCCGCCTCACGCTTTTACGGCTTCGCCCTCAGCCTCTTCGGGCACCCCTTTACTCTGGGCGCCCTCCTTTATTAGACCCGCGGCCGTGCGAACCCGATGTTCGATCTCATCGGCAATATCGGGATTCTCCTCGAGAAAAGTGCGAGAGTTGTCGCGACCTTGCCCCAGCCTGACATCTCCGAAGGAGTACCAAC
>CAZDLH010000114.1:0-7181 GCA_964505925.1 uncultured Burkholderiales bacterium | reverse complement strand
GCCACTGCGGGAGGCTTCCGACAAAGGATATAGCGTGACCTCGCTCCACCCTATGTTCGCTCCCGGAGCGGCCCTTCTCCACGGTCGAGCCGTGCTCGTCTGCGATGCCGGCTGCCAGAAAGCCACCAGCGATGCGCGCTCTTTATTCGCCGACACCGCCCTCGGCCTCTACGATGTACCCCTCGAAGAGCACGACCATCTGATGGCGATCGTGCTAGGCTTGAGCCACATGGTGAACCTCATCTTCGGCCGAGCCGTCGCTCGCTCGGGGTTCCCCTTCGAGCTCTTGGGGCGCCTCGCCTCGACGACCTTCGCTAAGCAGCTCAAGACGGCAGCGGAGGTCGGTGAAGAGAACCCCCACCTCTACCACAGCATACAGCACCTGAACCGCTGCACAGAGGACATGTTCACCGAACTCTCGACCGCCCTAGAGAGATTTCGCCAGGCTTCGGAGGATTCGACCAGCGACGACTTTACGAAGCTGATGCAGGAGACCCGCTCCTACCTGAACAGCCGTTAGCGCCGAGCGCGCAACTCGCGCAACTCGCGCCACTCACTCTTTAAAGGTCGACCCGTAGCGGTTCGTCGAGCACGATGAGCTTCGCGGGCATCCCGGTGACCTCCGGCTCGTTATCGCAGACCAACGCAACTCGATACAGCCCTGTACCCAAGGCCCTCAAAGCCATCCCCGTAGCGCGCTCTCCAGGTGCGATATCGTGTAGAAGTCTCTCCGCCGCATGCCCGGGCCGCACCCTCCATATAGAGCTACTACAGAACCGCTTAGCTCCCAAATCGTCGGAGGTGAGAAGCACCAAAAGGCTTCCGTCCTCGAGCACCTCAATATCGGTGAGATAGGTCTCCCGCCCGCACCTCTCTTCCACAGGGAGTCGGAACTCGGTGTTGACCTCCGTCACTTCGAGACGATCCTTCTTGGTCAATATCTCTTTCAAGGAGGCGTTTAGAAGCAGGAGCTCTCCTTGCTCGGAGAGGGGGGTTCGCAGGCCAAACCAGATCAGGTCGCGCTCGGCATCCACCCCGACACCGGCCATCTGCATCTGGCGCAACGGCGTCTCCCCCCAGATCCGAAGCATACGGAACGACTCAACCGGAGAGAAGTCGTCTTGGAAATCGCTCAGGATGAGGTCCTCCCCCACCAGGCGAAATCGGTGCAAGACGCTTCTTTGCTTGCGATATCGCGGATGATTTCTCTCGTGATAATGGGACCCGACCGCGAGAAACGTATTGTCATTTAGGCGGGTTAGACCGGCATACTGTGCAGGCGCCGAGATACTAGGGGAGTCGAAGAGCAGATATCTTCGCCCTTCGGTGTCAAAAATCTGAAAATTGTTAAATCGCTTATCCGCAACAAGGATACGATCTTCGGAGAGCCAAACGGCACCGTTCGGTTGATAGTTCTCGAGCACACCCCGATCCCCCCGAAGCGGGGAAACGGTATCCGCGGACAAGGGGGTTGCGAGCAGTACAAAACAGAGGAAAGAAATGCCGGCGAAAAACGATCTCATGAATACTCCATCCGATAGCGCCCAGCGAAGCTTAGGCTACACACAGATGCGTAGAACGCCCCCGATTGGAACTGCTGGACTCTTCTTTTCGCTCCTGGCATTCTTCATCTCCTACCCCTCCCCTCTCTGGGCTGCCCCCCTAAGCGATCACAAAACAGGGGAAGCGGAAGGCATTGAGATTCGTCAGTGGGTCTACCTGAGCGAAGGCCTGAAAGTCAAAGGAGAACTCTATCTTCCACCCGGCAAAGACGCGCTCCCACTCGTCGTCTTCAACCACGATGGGATCAGCGGAATCAGCCGGGAACACCGCCGGTCGAGCGTCCGTCTCGCCCGCATGGGGTACGTCGTCTTCTCCCCCTCCTACCGGGGGGAAGACGGCTCCGAGGGAGTCATCGAGATCGCGAAAGGCGAGGTCGACGACGCACTCAACGCCCTAGACCTCCTAAAGGGTCACCCCCGGGTCGACCCGGAGCGGGTGGCCTTCGTCGGCGCCAGCCACGGCGCCCTGATATCGGTCTTGGCAGCCGCCCGGCGGCCGGAGATCAAAGCCGTGGTATCGGCCTACGGTGTCATGGATATCTTCGAGTGGTATCGTTACCTAAAACGGACCGGCCAGCTAGGAAACGATGAGATCACGAGAAGAACGTACGGGCCGGGTCCCGAGAAGAGACCCCTGTCGTTTCATATTCGAAACGCTGTAGAAGTGGTCCCTAAACTAGACGCCCCCCTCCTCGTTCTCCAAGGTGAACTCGACACCATCGTACCTCCAGAGCAAGCCAGGATCATGGAGAAGGCGATGAAAGCCGCCGGAAAGTCGGTTCGGGTACAGATGTATCCAGATGCGCTTCACGGCTTCCTCGTTTACGCTCCCTATATAAGTGGGGTAACGAAAGCCGAACGCGAACAGACGGAACGCGCGTGGAGCACCCTGCGGGCATTCCTCGCCGACACACTAAAATAGCCCCCCGCCATCGATGGAATGGCGAGGGGCTAAAGCGGCGAGAATCGCGCGGGTCAGCGGCTAATCTGCCGATTTCCACCACGCATAGTGATCGCGCTTGAGCACATCCTCAGAGGGGAACGGATAGAAGAGCATCTCTTCCCCGTGGGACAAAAAGAAGCCCTTCTTCAGGCTGCGATAGAGGATATCATCGAATACGGAGGCTAGACCGATAGTAGCGGTCTTGTACTCCTCATTGCTCTGGAGAAAAGTGAGGACCTCACTCAGCTTCTGTGGGTGCACTCCCGGGATCGGAGGCGGAAGAAACGGATTGACCTCCCACTCTTTCAAAAACGTGTCAACATCGAGGTCCACCTGGGTAAAGAAGAGCTTCGGAGCTCCCTTCGGATTATCGGGCTTGGTCAAGGTGGAACCGAACGAACGGTGGTCTTTCGTCGTAGCGACGAGCAGCTGCAGGGGATTGAGTTCCTGCATGATCCGGATGCTGTGGTCCTCTTCGGCTACCGTCGCATACTCGGTCTTGTCGAGCTTTAGGGTGGCGCCCGAAACCGTGACGGCGTAAAGCGACCCGAGCGCAGAGAGATCCAGATGTTCCAAGACCCGATAGGAGGAGATGATCTTAGTTCGCTTAGGCCTCCCATCCGCATGGGCTACCGTCTGGGCAAAGTACTCATCGATCGGGAAATAGTCGTTCCGAAATGCAGGGTCTACTTCAACAAAAAGAACTTTTCCCTGATAGTAGCGTTTCGTACCGACCGAATACTGTTTACCGAACTCTTCAGGAGGAAGCTGTGAAGCGACCAGCGCTCGGTTTGGATGCATGATCGCATAGAGATATTTCTTATCGTCGCTCATTGTCCGATTCCAATCTTATCCAGGATTGAGTCTAGCGCGAAACGGTTCATACGGATCGCCGTGCGCCGAAAAGCACACACGTGCCGACTCGAGTTGCGCTACATTTCTCCTTGGATCTCCGTGCGCCTGCTTCACCAAACAGGCACTACCAGAGCCCTAGAACCAGTACCGCCACGCTTGCCGAACCACATCCCCCAGACGGTAGGTCCAGTTCTCTTGCGCCTCTAATCGTAAGGAGCCCGGTAGCAGGTAGCCCGTACGCTTATCCTGCTCATCGAGTAGAGAGTCCCAAAGGATCTCCGATCCGTCCGTCGGGTCTGCCAAGGTCGCAACGCTCCTGCCCTGGGGCTCCAAGACGAGTGGCCCGACCTTCACAGGCCAGACACGAGTGTCGACCATGGTCTCCGCCTCACCGGTTTGAGAGGAGAACCTCATCAAAGACACACCGTTGGAGAGAACGAGAAGATCGTTTCGCAGCCAGAAAACCTCGTACTGTTCAAGGATGTCGGCCTTATAACGAGTGAACTCTATTCCCAGTGCGCTCGTTAGAAGTACGAGGCCCTCATCATCGCTGACCGCCACCTGCATCGAATCTGGCGACCACGCCAACCCGTAGAGCTCCGGACCCGTGACCACCCTAGTCCACAGCAATCGAGAGGTCTGCCGATCGTAGACCCAAAGGCCCGGTCTCCCCTCTTCGCCGAAAGCCAAGACCATCGCTAAAAACCGGCTGTCCGGCGAATTCATCAAGCCGAGTATTCGGGGAAACTCCGATTCGTGCGCGTAGGGGATCACGAGCTCCGTCTTCAGTTCGTATGTCTCCGGAACGACCGAGGCGACCTCCACCCCGCTCTGAGTTGGAGGCCAGCCCTCTACCACGACTCCCGACATCATTTCGGGAGCAGGTTCGACATCAGCGAACTGCTCGAACGGAACCTCTTTCACGTCGCGAACATAGAAAAGCCCGGTGCCAAACCCTCGAGCCTCCTCCCATCCGCTCTCGACTTCCAACTTGTGGATCTCTCCAGGGGCCTCCGGCTGCGCGAGCCAGGGAGGGCCCGAGTCGCTGGCATCGCGGAACACGACCGCCGCCCCTAAAGTATGGGGGGTCAAAGTCCAGTCGGAGCCTGTCGGCAGGGTGCCCAACGAACGGAACTCCTTGTTCCCAACATCTTGAAACCAGATCTCGACCGAGGCTTCGGAGCCGGCTTTGCCCTTCGCGAGCGGCTCGTGGAGAAACAGGACCCCGTGTCCACTCGGGGCCCATCGGAGGTCCCTATACTCGTCGAACGGCAGGGTGTCCACCTGCTGGACGTGGCGCACGAGGTAGATGGAGAAAAGCAGAAAGGGCATTGCGCAAAGCGCGGCTATCGCCACGAGTTTCACAAAGTGCTTTCCAGTAGCCGGGATGGAATTCATCGTCAGGCCAACATTATGGCAGACCCTCGCCTGGCCCTTCAAGAGGGGGGAAGCCTACCGATCCCAGCTGGGTCTAATGCAGTTCTAATACTCGTCATGCATAGCTCCGAAAGGCGGTTGGTATAGTGATTCTCAAAGGACGTAGGAGACTTCCGCTCACAGATGCGGACGAATTGAGGATCGACAGTGAACGACAAACCGATAACCATTCTCGACGAAGACCAGACCCCGATGGGACAAGAGCCCGGTACGAACACAGCTCCGGAAGGAGATCAGAACTCTGCGGAAACCGATTCGGGGGACGCAGAGACGGTCCGGGAGACTCCCGAGCTGTACGGGACTTCTGAACTCGAACAGCTCTGGGCTGAAAACAGCGAACTCCGGGAACAAGTGAAACGAACCGCTGCAGAATTTCAGAACTTTCGTCGTCGTCAAGAAGAAGAGCAAAAGCGCGTCAAGGTGCGCCTAAGGGAGGAGATCATTCGAAGCCTCCTACCGATTCTCGATCATCTGGAGCGAACCATGACGGTGGCCCGTCAGAGTCAGGAAACCGCCTTTGAAAGCCTACTGCAAGGGCTGGAATTGATCGACAAGGACGTCAAGAAGATCTTCGGCGACCATGGCTTAGCATCCATCGATGCGCTCGGAGAGACCTTCGACCCAGCGATGCACGAAGCGATCATGATGGAGGAGACCGACGAACATGAGGATCAGACCATCCTTCAAGAGCTTCAGCGAGGCTATCGCCTCGATGACCGAGTCCTGCGCCCCAGCCTGGTTAAGGTTGCGCGGAACAATCTGTAAACAAGAAACACTTTAGACAAAACTTTTAAGGAGAAAGCAGTTATGGGAAAAGTTGTAGGAATCGACCTCGGTACGACCAACTCGTGCCTAGCGATCATGGAGGGCGGAAAGCCCCAAGTCATAGCCAGCGCCGAAGGCGGCCGTACGACTCCGTCTGTAGTCGGGTTCTCTAAATCCGGAGAGCGACTCGTCGGAGAGATGGCGAAGCGCCAGGCGGTCTCCAACCCCGAGCGCACCATCTTATCGATCAAACGTCAGATGGGCACCGACCACAGGGTGGAGATCGACGACAAAAAGTATTCCCCCGAAGAGATCTCGGCCATGATTCTTGGCAAACTCAAGAAGGATGCCGAATCTTACCTAGGTGAAGAGGTCACTCAGGCGGTGATCACCGTCCCCGCCTACTTCAACGACTCTGAGCGCCAGGCGACCAAGAACGCCGGAACGATCGCAGGTCTGGAAGTACTTCGGATCATCAACGAGCCAACGGCTGCGGCACTGGCGTACGGCCTAGACAAACAAGACGATACCCTCACCGTCGCAGTCTTCGACTTGGGCGGTGGAACTTTCGACGTCTCGGTCCTCGAGATCGGCGAAGGCGTCTTCGAAGTAAAGGCTACCGCTGGCGACACCAAACTCGGTGGTGATGACTGGGACGAGCGCGTGATGGTCCACATCGCCAAAGAGTTTGAAAAAGAACACGGCATCGACCTTCTCAAAGACAAGATCGCCCACCAGCGTCTAAAAGACGCCGCTGAGAAAGCGAAGATCGAGCTCTCTCAGAAGGTGAGCACCAACGTGAACCTTCCGTTTATCACCGCCGACGCCAACGGGCCCAAGCACCTGGACGTCGAGATCTCTCGTGCAAAGTTTGAGTCTTTGACGAGCGATCTTCTCGACCGGTGCGCATCCCCTTGTGAACAGTCGATGAAGGACGCGAAGCTCTCCAAGAGCGATATCGACCGAGTACTCCTCGTAGGCGGCTCGACCCGAATGCCGATGATCTCCGAGTTCGTCACTAAAGTCTTCGGGAAAGAGGCCTCCAAGGACATCAACCCCGACGAGTGCGTAGCCCTCGGCGCCGGTGTTCAAGGTGCCGTACTCTCGGGTGAAGTCAAGGACGTTGTCCTCGTGGACGTCACTCCCCTCACCCTGGGGATCGAGACCTTGGGCGGGGTAATGACTAAGCTCATCCCCCGCAATACGGCGGTTCCAACCAAGAAGACCGAGACCTTTAGTACGGCCGCAGACATGCAGACGAGCGTAGAGGTACACGTCCTACAAGGTGAACGAGAAATGGCCTCAGGGAACAAATCCCTCGGTAAGTTTCACCTGACCAATATCCCTCCGGCTCCGAGGGGAGTCCCGCAGATCGAAGTCTCCTTTGAGCTCGACTCCAACGGTATACTCAACGTAGTGGCCAAGGATAAGGGTACCGGTAACGAACAGAACATCCGCATCACGGCGAGCACCAACCTCAGCGATGATGACGTCCAACGGATGGTCAAGGATGCTGAGAAGTACGCCGGCGAAGACGAGAGGCGCCGCGAGATGGTGGAGCTGAAAAACCAGGCAGACTCGATGGTCTACAGCTCAGAGAAGACGCTGAAAGACCTCGG
>CAZDLH010000113.1:0-7183 GCA_964505925.1 uncultured Burkholderiales bacterium | reverse complement strand
CTGTAGTTTCGCGAGCCAGACCGCGCTACTTCTGCGAACCAAACAACTTTTGTGCCGACCGCGCCAGTTCTGAGAGCCAAGCACCCCCCAAGCGCACCCGACGCAACCCGACGCAGCCCCACGCACCCCGACGCCACCCGGCGCACCCCGCACCCCAACGCCCAACGCGACGCGCATGTGTCTTCCTACTGGCTTCGAAGCTACAGGTCTGGCGACTAAGGCGAGGGGGCGGCTCTTTTAGGCTCTAGTCGCAGTGTGGATCCCGGCTGTCCTTCGGAGCCGAGCTTGGATTTCAAGCGCCCCTCTAGCCAGGGCGTAAACTGATCCAAGTAGTGGGGGCTCAGGGGGTGGCCGCTCTGTCCCGTGGGGAGGATCGTCTGGTGCTCGCCGTCTTCAGCGAGGTCTACCACCTGCCGAAAGGACGGGCACCAGGAGCTCGCCGTGTAGGGGGCCACGGGATCCACGGCCGTCTGGCAGACGGTGTCGGTGTCCCCCCCGATCTCCACCGTCGGACCGTTGAAGAATCGACCCAACAGCCCGAGAGACCCTAACGGGTGCTCGAACGTCAGGCTGTGCAGGCGACCCCACGTCCAGCTGTCCATCTCTCGCCCCAGCCGCTTCTCGAGCTCCGTGACGGCCTTGCGAAAAGCCCTGCCCAAACAGCCGGGCAGCTCCTCGAGCGGGAGCACCGTCTCTAGGCGCGCCGGCTCGCTCAGAAGCTGGAGCAGCCACACCGTGCTCCGGCCCGTGTGCCCAGCGGTGAGCGAGATCGGGTTGTGACTGGCCCCCAGAAAATCGAGCGTCAGGTGCGGGCCTAAGTGCGGCGTCAGAAGCTCCCGGGCTAGAGCCAGCGAGAAGGTCTGGTAGATGGCCATCCCCACTGAGTCCGGCCCGCCATCGCCCTCCCAAGCGCGCAGAATCTCCAGAGCGCGGACCGCAGAGCCTCGGGCCGGGATATCGAGCTCGCAGCACAAGGCCGCGAACCTAGCCCCCACCAAGCACTCGGTGTCGAGTTGAAAAGCGCGAAAATCGTCGGCCGTGGCGCTCTCTAGCGCGGTCACCAGCTCTTCGATCCGCTCGGCCCGAGCTCCACTCAGCCAGTCCCAGCTCAAAAAGTGGGCGAAGTCGCCGCCCACGGCGGGGTTGTTGGCCGAGATCAGATAGCCGCACTCGGGGTCCTTAACGAACGGGAGCTCTTCGAACGGGATCGCCCCCACCCACTCGTACTCTCCGCTCCAGCCCGGCACCGGCGTGAGTCCGTTGCCTCGCTTGCGCATGGGGATCTCACCGGCCAAGCAGTAGGCGATGCTGCCGTGGCGGTCGGCGAAGATAAAGTTGGACGCCGGGATCTGCCATCCTCGGAGCGCCTGGTGGAACTCCTCGGCATTGGTAGCTCGATTCATCGCCAGCAAGGTTCGGACCGGGTGAGAGGGATGAAAGCTCACCGATTTTAGAGCCAAGCCGTACTCTTCCCCCCTAAAGAGTACCGGACCGTGCCGAGTCGACAGGACATGCTCGACGTGCTGGCCTCGGCTGCTGTCCATCACCCACTCTTCCACGATCTCGGCCTCGCGCCATCCGTCCTCGGTCTCGTACCGGTTGGACTCCGGAGATTCGAAGCGCTCTAAGAACAGATCCTCGGTGTCGGCATAGGCGTTCGTGACACCCCAGGCCACATCGGCGTTGCGCCCGATGATGACCAACGGAAAGCCGGCGAGCGTCACCCCCGAGCAGTTCAGCCCAGGGCACTCGAGCCTGACCTCGTACCAGATGCCCGGGACCCGCCCTACCAGATGCGGATCGGCGGCCAACAGAGGCGCCCCCGAACGAGAGCGCTCGCCGCTCACCACCCAAGCGTTGCTCGCGCCCGGGGCTCCGCCGTTCGGTAGGTACCCTTTCGCCTCGTGATACTGCTCGACGAGCCCGTCCAGGGCCACCCTCCAGGCAGGCTCGTCCGGGAGGACCGAAGGGGAGCCGCTGTGCTGGAGATGGATGGCCGCCGCCTGCTCCGGCTCGAGCTGGCCCAAAACCTGACCTCGAAGAAGCTCCTGCTGCCAGTTGGTCGCAAGATCCATGGACATGATCTGGATCCAGGTCAGACAGTCTAAGGGGGTCCAGGGCTCCGGTCGTAACCAGAGCATCCAGAATTCGGGCGGCAATCTCCAACCGTAGGCCGCGATCCCCCGGTTCACGCCGGCGCAGTAGCTCTCCAGCAACCGCCGCTCCTCCGGCTCGAGCGCCTCTTCATCGGCTCGAGCGGCCTTGCGTAGCCCCAAGCGCCGCAAAAAGAAGTCCGCTCCCAAGGCCCGCTCGCCGAACAGCTCTGCGAGTCGCCCCTGACCGACTCGGCGGTTGAGCTCCATCTGCCAAATTCGATCCTGAGCGTGGACGAACCCCTGGGCGAACACCGCGTCCTCGAGACAGGTCGCGCGAATGTGAGGCACACCGAAGCTGTCCCGGTCGATGCGGACCGGCTCGACCAGCCCATCGGCCTCGAGAGTGCCCTCCACCTGGGGAAGACCAGACCGACACACTCCATAAAGACCGAAGGCGGCAGCGGTTCCGATGGCCGCCGCTGCACCGAGTAAGGGGATCCACATCTCGTGGTGTTCCGAAACCGTAGGAACGATTCCTCGTCACTGGTCCGAGAACTCGCGCTCGGCTACGGAGGCTCGGACACCAGGAGCTTAGCTCCGCGATCGAAAAGGCGAGCCCCAGGAGATCCGCTCCGGCACCCCTCAGTGAAAACCGACGGACGGGTCCCGGTCGTCCGGGGGCGACACAGGTCGAAAACCCATGCAGCACAATGACGAGCCACAGACTCAGACGGACCCGACGGTCCGCATCGGCGTAGACGCACTCTTTCAGGCCAAAGGGCGCTGGTGGTGCCACCTCATCTGCGACGACTTCCGCGCCTCGGGCTTAGAAGAGCTGCACGCCTTCGCCCGGTCCATCGGAGCTCCAGAGCGGGCTTTCCACGATCCCTCGGGCCACCCTCGGCCCCACTACGATCTGACGCCCGAGCTGCGAGAGCGCGCCTTAGCCTTCGGTGCCGAGAGCCTAGACCGCCGCGGGCTGGTCGAATATCTAGCGCGCGGTCGCTCCCGCCTGAACGCCTAAGCCCTAAGCCCCTAAAGGCCTAAACAGCGAAGCGGACCCTTCCGGTTAGCCGAACAGGCGCAGGGAAGGGTGGCGATTGACATCCTTGTAGAGCAGATATCGAAAGGGCTCTTCGCCGGTAGCGTGGCAGGCCTGGGGACACCAAGCGCGCAGCCACATAAAATCTCCTGGCCCGACGCTCACCCAGTCCTGGTTCAGGAGGTATCGCGCTGCTCCCTGAAGGACGTACAGTCCGTGCTCCATAACGTGGGTCTCGGCGAACGGGATCCGCCCCCCCGGCTGAAAGGTTACGATGTTGACGTGCATATCGTGGCTCAGATCGGTGGGGTCTAGAAAGCGGGTCGTGCCCCAGCTCTCGGTTCCCGGCATCCAATCGATATGAGCGGCTTCGTCCCGGGCTACTATGACCTCCGGCGGGTTCACGCCCGGCGCGGGCTCCCAGCGCTTTCGAACCCAGTGAAACTTCAGAGCCGACCGCTCGGGGTTATGAACGCTCCAGGCCACCCCAGGGGGCACATAGGCGTACCCTCCCGTCTCCAAGCAGTGCTTCTTGCCGTCGACGGTCAACTCCATGAGGCCTTCGACCACCAAGAGCGCCCCCTCGGCACCCGGGTCCGGCTCCGGAGACTCCGAGCCCCCTCCGGCCCCCACCTCCACAGCGTACTGGGCGAAGGTCTCGGCAAAGCCGGACAGAGGGCGAGCTAAGATCCAAGCGCGAGTGTTGTGCCATCCCGGGAGCAGACTAGCGACGATGTCGCGCAGGACCGAGCCAGGAATGTAAACGTACGCTTCGGTAAAGACCGCCCCAGCCTGGGCCGGATCGTCGGACTGGGGAGGGAGACCACCGGGTGGGAAAGCGTAAGAAAAGTTCATCTGTACCTCGAAGCCGCGATTCGGCGAGCCGCTGGCTTCCGCCTTCCCTTCGAAAGTGCGGAAGGGGCGGACGAACGCTCGCTGGACGGCGCCTTACTGAGTGGGAGTGGGCGTGGGCGTAGGCGACACTGCCGGCTTCGACTCGATCGGAGTGTAGCGGGCCGGAGTCTTCCGATCGTAGCGCTGCCTCCAGTCGTTGGGGTTGTACTCCTGCTTTGGCTGGGGCCGTTCACTGAAAAATACGGCCACCCCGATAATTATAAACAGGACAAAAACTAAGGCTGCGAGATCCCTCATAGGGCTTCATCCTCCTCTGCCTTCCGAATACCTTCCACAGTATACCCGACGGCGAGCGAACGGAACTCCTCTACCTGCTCTCGAAGCCAGTCTTCGCTGCGCCCTAACTCCTCGGCTAGCAGAGCCGCCACCTCCGGCGCCGCCTCCCAAGCCGCTCGGGCGTCGAACAGAAGGCTCCTAGAGCGTCGACTCAGCACATCGTCCACCGTTCGAGCCATCTCTTTTCGAGCCATCCAGCGGACTTCGCCGCGGGTCAAGCTCAGTCGCTCGTGCACCGGTCGATCGTTATCGCTCTGCTCTAGCAAGATCGCGATCTCTCGGGCGTCGGAGCCGTAGTGCGCCAGCCTTGCGAACTGCTCGGGGTGCTGATGATAGCCGTGGATGTTCAGCTCCTTGGTTCGGCACGGGCGATGCTCGAGGCCGGCCAGCGGCTCCGCGGTGTCGACTAGGTCCTCGGCCATATGACGGTAGGTGGTCCACTTGCCGCCCGTCATGGTGATCAGTCCGCTCTTGCTCACCGCGATGGTGTGGTCTCGGCTGAGCGCGGCGGTGTTCTCCCCGACGCCGGCTTTGGCCAGCGGACGAATACCGGAGAACACGCTCAAGATATCGCTCATCTCGGGCGGCCGTCCCAGGTAGCGCCGGGCGTTCTCCAAGATGAACTCCACCTCGGCCATAGTGGGTCTCGGCTCCAGCGACACCTTTTCGAGAGGCAGCGGCTGATCGGTGGTCCCGACCACCACGCAGTCGTGCCAGGGGATGGCGAAGAGCACCCGCCCGTCGGTCGTGTGGGGCACCATGATAGCCGTCCCCCCCGGGAGAAAGTCCCGGGGAAGCACGATGTGGACCCCCGTGCTGGGAGCGATCATCGGCTGAGCGTTCGGGTCGTCGAGGCGCCTTACCGAGTCGCTGAACGGGCCGGTACAGTTCAGGATCGCCTTACCGCGGAAGGTGTGGGTCTCACCGGTCTCGGCGTCCAGCGCGGTGACCCCCTCCACGAAACCCTCCTCGCTGTGGTTCAAGCCCACAACCTTGAAGTAGTTCAGGAGCAGAGCTCCCTGCTCCAGCGCGGTCTGGGCCATATTCACCAGCATGCGAGCGTCGTCGAACTGACCGTCGTAGTAGACCACCCCGCCCCGGAGCCCGTCGGTGGCGATGGTCGGGATCCTCTCCACTGTCTCCTCGCTCGAAAGCAGGCGGCTCCGACCGAAGCCGTACCGTCCAGCCAAGGCGTCGTAAACCTTCATACCGATGCCGTAAAACGGCGCTTCCCACCAGGTGTAGTTGGGCACCACAAAAGCCAGATCGCTGACCAGATGGGGCGCATTGCGGCGCATGATTCCGCGCTCTTTCAAGGCCCCCATAACCAGGGGAACGTCCCCTTTTTGCAGATAGCGCACGCCACCGTGCACCAGCTTGGTGCTCCGGCTCGAGGTGCCTTTACCGAAGTCCGAGCCCTCCAACAGCAGAGTCGAGTGCCCCCGAGAAGCTGCGTCTATAGCGGCTCCGACCCCGGTGGCCCCTCCGCCGATGATGATCAGGTCGAACGGCTCCGAACGATTCAGAGCTCGAGCCCTGAGCTGGTCTCTATTCATGCTACCCCTGTACCCACTCTCGGGAGCGCTCTACCGCCCGACTCCAGAGAGCTTTCCTTTCGGCCGCCTGGTATGCGGTGATCTGCGGCTGGAAAACCCGGTCCACGCTATAGGTCTCGGTCAGCTCATCGAGGCTATCGAACAGCCCGCACTCCAGCCCCGCGAGGTAAGCCGCCCCTAAAGCGGTGCTCTCGGTGTTCTTCGGGCGGACCACCGGCGCCTGAAGCAGATCGGCCTGGAGCTGCATAAGCAGGTCGTTGGCGGCCGCACCGCCGTCCACTCGAAGCTCTCTGAGGGGAGAGTTCGAGTCCTTCTGCATCGCCTCCATCAGATCGCAGACCTGAAAGGCGATCGCCTCTAGCGTGGCTCGGGCGATATGGGCTTTGGTCGTCCCCCTGGTCAAGCCCAAGAGGGTACCCCGCGCGTCCTGATCCCAGTAAGGGGTGCCCAGCCCGTTGAAGGCCGGGACGAAGACCACTCCGTCGCTATCGGGAACCGAAGCGGCCAGCTCCTCGACCTGACTCGAGCTCTCGATGAGGCCCAGACCGTCTCTGAGCCAGCCCACCGCAGCCCCCCCGATGAACACACTGCCTTCCAAGGCGTAGGTCGGTTCCTGCCCGAGAGACCAGGCCACCGTGGTCAAAAGCTGGTTCTTCGAGCGCTCGCGGCACGAACCCGTGTTGAGCAGCATAAAGCAGCCGGTACCGTAAGTGTTCTTCGAGAGCCCCGGCTCGAAGCACTGTTGACCGAAGAGTGCCGACTGCTGATCTCCTGCCATCCCGGCGATCGGCAAGGGGCGCCCGAACAGCTCGGTCCGCCCTACCGTATGAGCCGACGGAACCACTTCCGGCAAGAGGGCCTGCGGGATACCGAAGCGCTGGAGCAGCTCTTGGTCCCACCGCCCCTCCTCGATCGCGTAGAGCATCGTCCGACTCGCGTTCGTTACGTCTGTGACGTGTTCGCGACCCTGGGTGAGGTTCCAGACCAGCCAGCTATCGATGGTGCCGAAGGCCAGTCGCCCCGCCTCGGCCCGCTCTCGGAGCCCCTCGACGTTCTCTAGAAGCCAAGCGATCTTCGAAGCCGAGAAGTACGGGTCTACGATGAGGCCCGTACGTTCGGTGATCTCCTCGCCCCACTGCTGCTTCCAGGTCCGACACAGGCCGGATGTTCGCCGGTCCTGCCAAACGATGGCCGGAGCCACCGGGCGCCCGGTTTCGCGGTCCCAGATGACGGTGGTCTCGCGCTGGTTGGTGATCCCGACCGCGCGCAGCCGCTCCGGGTGCTCTAGAGCCGCCACA
>CAZDLH010000112.1:0-7186 GCA_964505925.1 uncultured Burkholderiales bacterium | reverse complement strand
AGTTGAGACCGAGCTCGGGAACCCAAGCTTTGTGGACCGAAAGAGCCGGCGCATCGAGCCCGAGCCGCAGCAGCGAGCCGAGCAGCAGCAGCTGTAGGGTGCAAGCGACTCCGCCGATCCAGGTCGCCACCGAGCTTCGCGACATGAACGCTGCGAGTGCGGCCAGTATAGGTATTGCGAGATACAGTTCTATGCTCACTGTTGCGCCCCCATTCCTAGGACTACGATGGAGTAGATTAGCAGGATCGCCGTCGAGACCATCAAGGAGGTCATATAGTGCCTGACCTGCCCCGACTGCAGCTCTCTCATAGCGTGGCTCAAGCTGGCGATCGCCCGCCCGGTGAACTCCGGTATCCCGCGTTGAAAGAGCACGTCGAAAGCGTTAGCGAAGAAGCGACCGAGGATCTCCACCCCGCGAGCGATCGCAGGATAGATGTGAGTGTTGAAGGGCGCTCCATCTCGAAAGGATGCCCAGCGATCGTCCCCCAGAGGGTCCTTGCCGCCCTTGCCAAAGACCGCGTGGCTTCCGAGCAAGGTCAAAGTGGCGAGGATCCCTAGACCGAGGGCTGCAGCTGAAGTAGCGCCCGGCTCGATGCCGAACTGGGAGACCGCCTGAGCCGACTGAGCCGACGTCCCTAGAAAGCCTGCCAGTTCGGGATACAGATAGCCTCCGAGAAGCGCGAGTACCGCTAGAACAGTGCAGCTGAGGGTGGTCGGTGCCCCAGGTAGATGGGGCTTCTCGATGCGCGAAGGTCCGAAAAAGGTGAGAAAAAATGCCCGCCCTGTATAGAAGGCGGTCATCAGGGCGACCAGTGCGCCGCCGAAGAAGAGGAGGTTAGCGTAGCCCCCGACGCTCTGCGAGCCGTGGGCCGCGTGTAGGATGGCTTCCTTACTGAGATAGCCCGAGGTCAGAGGCACCCCGGCTAGAGCCGCACCCCCGATAGCGAACAGCAGAGCCGTGTACGGCATCTGGCGACCGAGCCCACCCAGCCTGCGCATATCCTGCTCTCCGTGAGCTGCGTGAATCACGATCCCGGCCGTCAAGAAGAGGAGCGCTTTAAAGAACGCGTGGGTGACCAGGTGGAACATCGCGGCGCCGTAGGCGCCCACTCCTACGGCCATGAACATATAGCCGAGCTGACTCATGGTCGAGTAGGCGAGAATCCGTTTGAGATCGGTCTGAACCAAGGCCCAGCAGGCGGCGGCCAGAGCGCTCAGCAGGCCGAGCACAGCGATCAAGGTGGCCATCCCCTGGCTGTATGCCAGTAGAGGCGAGAACCGAACCAAGAGATAGACCCCGGCGGTGACCATCGTAGCCGCGTGAATGAGCGCTGAGACCGGTGTCGGACCCTCCATCGCTTCCGGCAACCAGGTGTGTAGCGGCAGTTGGGCAGATTTGGCGTAGGCTGCGACCAGTAGACCTATCAGCACCCAGTTCACCCAGGCCGGAGCCGCCGCGCTCGATGCGTCGGCCGTCACCGGCGCCAGGGTGCCGAACCCTTGGCTGAAGAGAGCCTGGAAGTCCAGAGGCTGGCCGTTGGTCACCAGAACGAAAACCGCGACCATCAGACCTACGTCGCCGATCACGTTCAGCACGAAGGCCTTCTTGGCTGCGGCCGCGGCGCTCGGCTTTTCGCGCCAGAACCCGATGAGGGCGAACGACGCTACCCCTACGCCGCCCCACCCGATGGTCAAAAGCGCCACGTTGTTGGCCAGGACCAAGAGTGTCATGGCCGCTATGAAGACGTTCAGGAGCGTGAAGTACCGGGAGAAGTCCGGCTCGTGCTCCATATACTCTGCAGAGAACCAGTGAATGAGGAACCCCACCCCCGTCACGACCGCCATGAGCGTCAGACTCACTGCGTCGATATAGAATCCGAAGCCGACGGTCAGGTCGCCGAGGCCCCAGTTCCCGGAGCCCCAGTCCCAAAAGTTCACCGAGATGGGCTGGCCGTCGCCGCGCAGAAAAGCAGCGATGTTCGCCAGCACGACCAGAAAAGATGCGCCTACGGTTCCCGAGGCGACGGTGGCCACTACTCCCCTACTGAAGTGCCGCCCGGTAGCCCCGAGCAGCAAGGCTCCCAAGAGTGGGAGGATCAGTGTCCAGGCCATGCTATGGAATGTCGTTGTGATGTCCATGATTTGGTTCTTCCTGTCGCTCCCGTCCCTCTACCCCTTGAGAGCCGAGAGCGCATCTACGTCGACGACGCGTCGTTCTCTAAAGATAGTGATGATGATCGCCAGACCCACTACCGCTTCGGCTGCCGCTAGGATGATCACGATAAAGGCGAAGACCGGTCCGTCGGCCATCCCCCCCTGGTGAGTCTCTGCGAATCGGTTGGCGAAAGGTGTGAAACGGGCGAAAGTCAGAAAGGCGAGGCTCGCCGCATTGAGCATCAGCTCGATCGACATAAACATCACCAACGGATTCCTCCGTAGGGTGAGACCGATCAGACCGAGCGAAAAGACGATCACGGAAATAAGCAGAAAAAAGTCGGGCGAATTAGCCATTCTTTTGTCCCTTCCCCCCTAGGATGACCACACCGATGAGGGCCACGAGTAGAACGAAGGCGGTGGCCTCGAACGGAAAGAGGAACGGTCCAAAGAGATTCAGAGCGAAGGTCTGTATGGTCTCCAGTTCGTGGGACTCAGCGCCCGAAAGCCCTGAGATAGCGCCGCTGGACCAGATCGCAAAAACGGTTCCGAGGCAGAGCGCGATGCCACTCAGTAAGCCGATGATCGGAAGCCCCCCGGAGTCCGTCCACCGGAAGGGCTCGGGGATCGGGGTGAGAGTGTTCACCGCGAAGAGGAACACCACCATGACAGCCCCGGCGTAGACCAGGATCTGGGCGACCGCTAAGAACTGGAAGGTGAGGGCTAAGAAGAGACCCGCCATCCCGATCAGATGAAGGGTAAGAAAGAGCGCACTGGCGACCGCTTCCCGACTAGCCACGACGCCTATCGCGGCCCCCACCGATATGAGCCCGGTCAAGATCAGGATCGGGTCAGCCATCTTGCGCCTCCGGCTCGGGACCTTTCTCGGTCGCTAAAGTGGATGGGGGTACCGGCTGCTTAGGGGCCTGGTCGAGCTCTAGGTCCCCTCGGCCCACAGCGGCAGCCGAGGTAGCGGAGCCGTCGAAAGCTCCGGTCTCTGCCGGTACTCGAGATGAGACCTGCTCCGGCGGCTTGGGATCCCAGTAGACCGTCGAGCCTAAGGTAGCCTCCCCCAACGGTTCCAGAAGGTCCTCTTTGTGCATCAGCAGGGAGTCTCGGGTGTAACCGGCTAGAGCCGTGTTGTTCTCGAGCGTGATAGCGTTGGTGGGACAGGCGAGTTCGCAGTGGCCGCAGTAGATGCAGCGCAGAAGATCTACATCGAAGACCTTAGCGAAGCGCTCACCCTTCGAAGTGGGCGCTTCGGGATCGTTTTCTTCGGCTTCGATGTAGATGGCGCCAGCGGGGCAGGTACCTTGACAGAGAAGGCAGCCCACGCAGCGCTCCTGGTCATCGGAATACCTATGTAGGACGTGCCGCCCTCGAGTACGGTCCGGGACCGGTCTCTGTTTCTGTGGATACTCGGTGGTAACCGGCCGCTCGAGCATATTCTTAAAGGTTATGCTCATGCCTTTCCCCAGCGAGATCAGGTCATCGACGATCTTATCCATAATATTCTGTGCGAACCTTTCCGGCGCTGCTGTTCTCGTACTTGCCTCTCGGCCCTCCCATCGGGAGAGTGACAGACCTATGAGCGCCTAGTGGTGAGCCGCCTCCCGTCGCCGATTCAGTTTACCGACTATATATAGGAACAGTAGCGTACCCACCACGGCTGCGAAGTAGCCGAGGGTCCCCCAGCGGAACACGACTCCGATAGCGGTGATCGCGATATTCAAGAAAGCTAAGGGGAGCAGCACCATCCAGCCAATCCGCATGAGCTGGTCGTACCGAAAACGGGGTAGGGTCGCTCGAAGCCAGATAAAGCCGAACATGAAGCAGGCGACCTTAGCCAGGAAGACGAGCGCGGATGGGCCCTCGAAGAGCGGAAAGAACGGGCCGCCAAGAAAAACGGTGGTCGCCACAGCGCTGATGGTGATCATGGCGGTGTACTCGGCCATAAAAAACAGTGCGAAGCGCATGCCGCTATACTCGGTGTGAAATCCCGCTCCCAGCTCCTGCTCTGCCTCCGGAAGGTCGAAGGGGGCTCGGTTCGTCTCGGCTATAGCCGCTATACAGAAGATTATAAAGGCCAACGGTTGCGCGAAGACGAGCCACGAGTTCTCACTTTGGTAGATGGCGATCTCCCGAAAAGACAGGCTCCCCACGATCATCAACGGAGCGACCAATGCGGCGCCCAGAGCCAACTCGTAGGAGATCATCTGAGCGCTGGAGCGGATACCCCCGATGAGACTGTACTTATTACCCGAAGCCCAGCCGCCCAAGACCATCCCGTAAACCGCAAGAGAGCTCACACCGAGCACGAACAGGACCGCCACGTTGATATCGGCGACCTGGAAGGGGATCTGGTAGCCTGCGATCTCCAGAGGCTCGGTCCGAACCGGGATCACAGCGAACGTGGTCAGAGCTACCACCAGTGAGATACAGGGCGCAAAAAGAAACAGAAAAGGGCGTGCATTGTCGGGGATCAGCTGCTCTTTGAAGAGGAGCTTCAGCCCGTCGGCCAACGGCTGTAGCAAACCGAAAGGCCCAGTGCGGTTCGGTCCGAGGCGCCACTGCATGCGGGCCATGATTCTACGCTCGCTGTAGGTCATGTAAGCGAAAGCCGTCAGAAGGCAGACGCAGGTGATCAAAGACTGGAGGGCTACCAACCCGAAGTAGATGAGATCATCCATCACTCGTCTCCCCCTTCTCCTAGAAGCTTCTCATCATCGAGAGAGGCCGAATCGATCGCCTCGGGTCCACCGACCGGAAGGGGCACGCGAACCCGCACCCCGAGACCGAGATCGTGATGGCGCT
Source organism: uncultured Burkholderiales bacterium (assembly GCA_964505925.1). GTDB lineage: Bacteria > Vulcanimicrobiota > Xenobia > Xenobiales > JADMJV01 > JAEXNA01. The sequence continues at coordinate 2,218 of CAZDLH010000112.1, read as the reverse complement.
GGGAGGGGGTCGGCCCTGGCGGTGCGGCCGCCGAGGTCGGGAGTACCCGAAGCGGCACGTACCCCGTCCGCCCGCCTTCCGCCGGCTGGACGAGCTGAGCCGCCTCGTCCCCTTCCCACTCGCGGTACCCATCCGATAGACCGAGCAGGGCAGCGACCTCCCGAGGGTCTCGCTGCCCGGGTGCGGCCGGCGGAGTCTCGCCCCGGTAGAAGCGACTGTACTGCTCTACTCGGGAGCCGGTGTTCACCGTGGGCATCCACATCGGGGTGTCGGGACGGGCCACCGGGATAGCGGACAGGTCCGGACGGGGCATCCCGAGCCCAGCCTGTTGAGGGTAGGACCAGTGAGCCTCCCCTTTCTGCTGAAAATCGCGATAGCTTCGGCCCAGAAAACTGGGATTGAGCCGACCGATCTCGGCGAAGACGTCCTCCGGTTTTCGGTAGGGCAGCTCCTCACCACCGATCTTCTCTGCCAGGCGGGTAGCGATAGCCCATCCGGGCTGCGCCTCCCCGACCGGCATAACAGCCTGTCTACTAAACTGGAGATGCCCATCGAGATTCACGAAGGTGCCGTGCGCCTCGAGCCAGCTGGAGAGCGGGAGAACGAGGTCCGCAATCTCGGTGGACGCGTTCTTCGAGGTGCTGCAGACGACAAGAAAACCAGGCTTCTTGGCTGCTCTTTCACCTATGGGGTCTCCACCGACCCAGAGGCCCGCTTTCCCACCGTTCGTCAAGAGCTTCTCGATGGGTTCGCCCTTCTTGATGCTGAGCGAGCCCCAGTGCTCCCGATACCCCTCAAAACTCTTCAGCGGCCCGACGCCCGGTCCGAACTCCGTTCCGCACCCCAACAGGTCTAAGCCCCGGGCGTTGGCACCGGTGCGCAGTTCGAGGACCCCGTGGGGAGAGCTGCTCCAACCGAGAGCCTCAACCTGACCCAGTAAGGCTTCCCGGTCCGCGATAGGCAACGCGTCGTCGACGATCACCAGCACTCGACTCTTCCCTCGAATCTCTTCGAGCCACTCGCTCCAATCGCTAGAGGGTGCTCCGCCTGCCTCCCAGGGTCTGGGGGCGGGGAAAAACGGCTTCGGTTCAGCTACATCTGGCTGCTCCTCGAGAGCTTCCACCACCCGACCCCAGAGCTCCATCGCCTCACCTTCAAAACGAAAGTCTGCGTGGTGCGGAAAAGCGCTCCCACCGAGAACCGCAAGACGAGCGCCCTTCCTCAAACCCTTCTTTATCCTCAGGTCTAGAACAGGATGGGTCTCGGTAGGCTCGCTGCCTAAGCAGATGATCACCTCAGCCGAGTCGCACCCGTAGATCTGGCCGCTCGGCGGGACCTTCTCGTCCCCAGCGAGCATCGTGGAGCCGGAGGCTAGGTGAGCAACGTTTGCCGACTGAAGCACGGAACGTCCGAGCCTTAGAAAAGCGTGTCCATCCTCGAGCGAAAGGGTGGGATCCAGGAGAACGCTAGCCTCTACACCGGCCTCCTTCAGCTTCTCCGCCGCTTGGGTGAGAGCGGTCTCCCAGCTCACCGACTCGAGAACTCCGGAAGCGTTTCGGAGCATCGGACTGGAGACCCGATCGTCTGCATGGATATGCTGATGGCCGTACCGGCCTTTATCGCAGAGCCAGCCGTCGTCGATCAAGTCGTTGACGCGCGAGCGAAAACGAACCACCTCTTCGAATCGTACGTCGACGGTCAGGTTGCACCCTACGGAGCAGTGCGTACACACGCCAGCGTAATGCTGCTGCTCCCAGGGGCGCGCCTGGAATCGGTAGGTCTTCGCGGTCAGAGCTCCCACCGGGCATAGCTCGATGGTGTTCCCAGAAAACTGTGAATCGTACGAACGGTCCTCGAAGGTTCCGATCTCCGAGCGATAGCCTCGCTCGATGATGACCAACCCCTCCTCGATGGCGATCTCGTCGCAGAACCGCACGCAGCGCTGGCACATAATGCAGCGTTCCCGATCGAGAATAACGTTCTCGCCCACCTGCTTCGATTTGGCGAAGTGCCTCTTCTGCTCGACGAATCGGGTCGTGGGCGGCCCGTACCGCATGGTGAAATCTTGGAGGTCGCACTCCCCCCCTCGGTCGCAGACAGGGCAGTCCAGCGGATGGTTGATCAGCAGAAACTCGAGGATCCCTTCCCGGGCTGCGATGGCGTTCTCGCTTCGAGTGTGGACCACCATATCCGGCATGACCTCGGTGGTGCAGGCCGT
>CAZDLH010000111.1:5291-7197 GCA_964505925.1 uncultured Burkholderiales bacterium | reverse complement strand
CTGGCGAGGGAGGCCTTCCCGGAGTTCGAGACGGAGCGGGCGTTCCTCGAGGCGTGCGGGTCAGATTTCCCGATCGAATACCATAAGGATGGCCGACTTCGGCTAGATAGCCCGACCCCGACTGGGTCCGACCCCAAGATCTGCGTTCTCACGCATCAGATGGGGTAGGGGCTACTCACTTCAGAAAGGATAAGTCTGCCTTGGAAACTCACGCGAGCAAGATCGAACGTCTACACCAGCTTCGAGTGGAAGCGGAAGCCGGAGGGGGAGAGGAGCGCCAGGCACGACAGCGCGCTAAGGGCAAGCTCACCGCTAGAGAGCGGATCGCCGAACTCGTGGACCCTGGAAGTTTCTGCGAACTCGATCGATTCGTTACCCACCGATGCAACGACTTCGAGATGGACTCAAAGAAGGTGCTGGGCGATGGTGTGGTCACGGGGCACGCAACCGTACAGGGCCGACTGGTGTACCTCTTCGCTCAGGATTTCACTGTTTTCGGAGGGGCGCTCGGCGAAGCTCACGCCCAGAAGATCTGTAAGGTCATGGATCTCGCCGTTCAGAACGGTGCGCCGGTCGTGGGGCTAAACGATTCCGGTGGTGCCAGAATCCAAGAGGGGGTCGAATCGCTCGGTGGCTACGCCGAGATCTTCTTTAGGAACACGCAAGCTTCGGGGGTCGTACCTCAGATATCGGTGATTCTGGGACCCTGCGCCGGCGGAGCGGTCTACTCTCCCGCCATCACCGATTTCGTTTTAATGGTGAGGAACTCTTCCCATATGTTCATCACCGGGCCCGACGTTATCAAGACGGTGACGAACGAAGAGGTGACCTTCGAGGAGCTTGGAGGAGCCGGGACTCACGGTAGCCGGTCCGGTGTGAACCACTTCGCCTTCGACTCGGAAGTGGAGTGCCTCCGCTTTTTGAGGGAGTTCCTATCCTTTCTACCCTCCAATAACCTAGAGGACCCACCTGCTCAGGAGAGTCGCGACCCCTGGGACCGCGAGTGTCGGGGGCTCGAGCAGATCGTGCCGGCCAACCCGAACAAGCCTTACGAGGTGGAAAACGTCATAACGGAGATCGTTGACGACAGGCTTTTCGTTCAGGTTCAATCGGAGTGGGCACGGAATATCGTAGTGGGATTCGCCCGTCTGGAGGGGAGGTCCGTGGGGATCGTTGCGAACAACCCTGCGTTCCTCGCGGGAGTTCTGGACATCGAAGCCTCTCAGAAAGCCGCGAGGTTCGTGAGGTTTTGTGATGCGTTTAATATACCGCTGGTGACGCTCGTGGACGTCCCCGGTTTTCTTCCCGGAGTCACACAAGAGCACGGCGGGATCATCCGCCACGGTGCGAAACTGCTCTATGCCTTCTGTGAGGCCACGGTCCCCAAGGTCACCGTCATCTTGAGGAAGGCTTACGGCGGAGCCTACGATGTGATGTGCTCTTCACACATCAGAGCGGATGCGAACTTCAGCTGGCCGACGGGAGAGATCGCGGTCATGGGACCCCAGGGCGCGATCAACATCATCTTTCGTCGAGAACTTCAGGAGGCTTCGGATCCGGAGGCCAAGCGAGCCGAGCTGATAGAGGAGTACAAGGAGCGATTCGCATCTCCCTATGTAGCGGCTTCTCGGGGGTTCGTAGACGATGTGATCGAGCCCTATGAGACTCGGCGAAGACTGATCGCCACTCTGCGCACTCTACGGACCAAGCGGGTGGTGAGGCCCGCCAGAAAGCATGGCAACATTCCGCTCTAGCGGAACGCTTCAAGATGATGCCCTCCGGAGCGAGCCGCGCCCCGACCGCTCTTTTTCAGTATCGGCGGTGGCTCGACTCGGTCCGGAGCGGCCTCGGTGCTCGCGTTACCTAATCGCCTAGGATGTAAGCGAACTGCTGGCGAAACTCATCG
>CAZDLH010000111.1:0-5281 GCA_964505925.1 uncultured Burkholderiales bacterium | reverse complement strand
GCAGCCGAGGCTAGCTTCTTGAGCATCTCCTGGTCTTCGAGATCTCGTTTTTCTAAGCGGACCATATACTCTTTGGCGATCTGAAAGCTCAGACTGTTGATGTCGACATGACGAATCCGAGTTTTCCCGGTCTCGGGATCCTGGAGTTCGTCGAAGGTCATCGGCACGAAGCGATCGCCTTGAATGGTGATCATCGCATTGCTGTTACCTTCTTCAAGAAACTGCACGGCTCCGAACCCTAGGTCTCTGGTGTAGTCGATATCGTAGGCGCAAGGCGAGACGCAGCGTAGCTCGTAACCGATCTCCTGATCGACGATCCGCATCTCGAGCCCGAACTCTTTGAGGCGCTGCAGGAGCGCAAAGCGAAGAATGTCCGAGAAGTTGAGCTCAGCGAGCCGCAAGTGTCCGTGGTCGTCGTAGGAGAGTGTCTGATGCGATGTGGTGAGCTTTTTGAGCTCGGCGTCGTCGATAAACTCGAGGAAACCCTCCGCTACGATCGCTACTCCGTGTTGGGCTCCCAGAGCCTTCCTCTTGATGACGGCAGCAGCGAGAATGTCTACCACTAATTTGAGGCTCACCCGACCAAAAAACTCCTCTGGAATGAGGGTCAGCGTTGCCGAGGCCGACTTGCCGATACCGAGGGCGAGGTGGCCGGTCTTACGGCCCATCGCTACCACAACGAACCAGCGCCCTGTGGCGCGGGCGTCGGCGAAGTAGGTGTGAACCGTTCTAGCCCCTTCCGATCTGGCGGTCTCGAAGCCGAAGGTTCTGATACCCGGAGGGAGCGGTAGGTCGTTATCGATGGTTTTTGGCACGTGGCAGAAGTTCAGATCGTAGTTGAGATACTTCTTAGAGTAGGCCGCGACCGATGTCGCTGAAAAAAGGGTGTCGTCCCCACCGATGGTAACGAGGTGCGTGATGCCGATGTCCTTGAGGGTTTCAACGGTAGTGCGGAGATCGTTTTCTTTCTTCGTGGGATTAGCTCTCGAGGTACGAAGAATACTTCCGCCCATACGGTGGATCTTAGTTACCTTCGGGAGTGTGAGGAATTCGATATTGGTTTCACCGGCCATCAGGTGGCGGAAACCGTCGTAGATCCCTATGACCGAGTGACCGCGCTTGGTCGCTTCGATCGTCACCGATGAGATGACTGAGTTGATGCCGGGTGCTGGTCCCCCCCCGACGAGGATGCCGTATCGTTTGCTTGTGTCATTCATAGCCGCCCGCCTTCCTCATCGTCGAGTTGAATCCTCCGTTCCAGCTTTCGCTTTTCGGTCCAGTATAAGAGAGATGGGGAGGCTCGACGGCGGTGTAGGGGGGAGGTCTCGCGCTTCCCGTTGTCGCAGGTCTGCCGACCATGCCGAGTTTGAAGATCGAAGATACAGGCGGGGTGCGCCGAGTTGTTCTAGCGCGCCCTGAAGTTCACAACGCACTCAACGAATCCCTCATGCGGGAGCTGACCCAGGCCTTTCGGGACTGCGCAGGGCGTTCCGATATTCGAGTCGTGGTGCTCTCCGGAGAGGGCCCATCCTTTTGTGCCGGTGCCGACATCGCTAGCATGCGGGAGCGGGGCGAGGGCACTTTCGAAGAGAATCTCCAGGCTGGGATGGTCTTAGCTGAGCTCTTCGAAGCCATCGATGAGACGCCGCAGCCCGTGGTTGCAGTGGTTCACGGAGCCGCGCTCGGTGGAGGAGCCGGACTGGTCTGCGCTGCCGATATCGCGATCGCACATCCAGCGACCAAGATCGGGTTTTCGGAGGTGAGACTGGGGATCGTTCCCGCGGTGATCGCGCCTTTCGTGCTTCGAAGACTCGGTCGCTCTGAGGCTGTCCACCTCTGCCTAACCGGGAGGAGGTTAGAAGGACTCGAAGCGGAGCGCCGGGGTCTTTTTCACTACCTCGCCGAAGACCCAGAAGAGTTTCTCGCTGGGCTCTTGTCCGAGTTGATCAAAGGTTCACCTCAGGCCCTAGCCACCACGAAGCGCCTCTTTGACCAGCTCGAAGAGGTGGAGCCCTCCGAGCGCGCGGAGTGGACCGCGCGTCTTACGGCAACGGCACGGGCTACCGCCGACGGGCAGGAGGGGCTGAGGGCTTTCCTTGAAAAACGGAGGCCGTCTTGGACCGTTCCCAGCTAGCTGAGACCTGTCGAGCGGCGCTCGTGGAGAGCGCTCCTCAAGCTCTCCAGGACCTGGGCCGCGGTGCCTTCGAACCCGCTCTTCTCGGCTCGGACCGAGGCCGCTGCGCTCAGCGACTTTAGCTCGCCGTCGCGGTCGGCGATGAGCAGTTCGATCTCCCCCCACAGGCGGGCTTCCAGCTGGGGGCCCGGAGGTACCAGCCGCCCGACCTCGGCGTCGACGGTGTCCCGGGTCCCCGAGGACTCCACCGCTACTACCGGGCAGCCTTGCTGCTGCGCCTCTAAGGTGGTGAGTCCGTAGCTCTCGTGGAGGGAGTTGACGACGAAGAGGTCTGCGGCTCTGTACCAGGCCGCTCTCTCGAGGCCGCCGACGTGCCCGGGAAAGTGCACGGGTATAGAGAGGCGACCGGCCAACCGGCGGAGGAGCCGAGCGTGGCTTTCGCCCTTCATGAAGGCCGGGGCTCCGGCGATCGCGACGTGGAGCTCTCGGGGGAGTCTGCCGTGGGCTTCGGCGTAGGCGAGAGCTCGCAGCAGCCGATCTTGGGCCTTCTCGGGCGAGAGCCTCGAGAGCGTGAGCAGCAGGACTGCCCCTTCCGGGATGCCGTACCGAAAGCGTAGACGGCGAGCTTCGGCGGCGATCTCTTCGTCCGAATAGCTGAGTCGCGGCACGCCCCAGCCGTGGACCTCGATCTCACCTCTTCGGTCGGGGTAGCTCTTCGAAAGAAGCGAAGCGGCCTCCGAAGAAGGAACGATGCTCAGTAGGCCGTGCCGCAAGACCTGCTCTTGCTTGTCGAAGACGAGCCTAAGGAGGTCGGGCCAGGGCAGCTTCTCAGTCCGACGGAAGAGCTCTGTGAGCCGGTCGGTGCTGCCGAGTCCGCCGAGATACAACCGCCGAAAGATCTCGACGACATCGACGTGGAAGATGGTGGCGCACTCGATCCCTTCGGCCCTCATCGCGGCGAGGTTCGGACCTTCCGAGACGTCGTGGGCCAAGACTATGTCCGGTCTCAGCTCGAGGGCCAGGCGTGTGGATTCTCGTTCGAACTCCCGAGAGAATCGACTATACTGCAGAGCTCCTAGCTGGCTAGGTACCGAATCGGTACTCCCGAGGCGAAAATATTGGACTGCTGCTCCCGCGTCGGGACCTCCGCCGGCTAAGATCAACTCCAGTCCAGAGGCCTCCGACCAAGCTCGGGCTAGACGCTCGAAGATAGCTGCTCCTCCCCCCAGGGGTACCGATTCCGATCCGAAGCCTCCGTGGGCCGCTGTCATCAGGATTCTCATACGGGAGCATTCCCAAGTGGGAGCTCCGATCCTATCCGCCTCGCTGGGGATCATCGGGTATTGAGCCTTCTTGGGAGATCTAGGATCGCTGGGAACCGAACGTTTCTGGCGGCGGTAAGGCCGGGAGCAGGAGGTCCAAAAGATTCTCGAAAAAGGCGGAGTATGTCAACCTCAGAATCCGAATCGAGAATCTTGTTCAAACGGTTGGAGCCGGGCGAGCTCTCTAAGCTTTCCAGTCTCGCTCAGCTCAGCACCGAACTCAACCGTCTCGAGACAGACTCGCTCGAAGCCGCCTCTCACTTACTCGAGTCCCTTCTGGAGACTGTGGGGGCCGAGCGGCTCACGGTGATCGTGGACAGCCGAGAACACGGGGACAACTTCTATCGTCGTAGGACCTCGGACGGCTACGACGATACCCGTTTTCGGTACTCTACGACTGTGGTGGACCAGGTGGCTCGGACCGGGGAGCCTTTCCTCACTCTCGACGCGATGGAAGACGAGTCGGTGTCTATGAGTAATAGTATCCAGATCGAGGGCGCGCGCTCAGTCATGTGCGTGCCGATGCGGGGGATCGGTCAGCTCTATGTAGACAATCTGTTATCGAGCGGGATGTTCAATAAACCGGAGCTTTCCTTGCTCACGATTCTCGGGGATCTCTTAGCCTCCGCCTTCGCCCAGATCAGACATACGCGTCGCCTGGCCCAGGCAAACCTCGAACTGAGAGCATCCAGAGAGGAGACCATCACCCGTTTGGCGGTCGCGGCTGATTGGCGCGATCGAGAGACCGCGCGGCATATCGAAAGGGTGGGGGAGTATTCGGCGAGTCTCGCTCGCTGGTACGGCTGTGAACAGGATTTCATCGAATCCATTCGCCTAGCTTCCAAGATGCACGACGTTGGAAAGCTCGGTGTTCCGGACGCGATTCTTCGTAAACCGGGTCGGTATACGGATGAAGAGTTCTCCGAAATGAAGAGGCACACTCTGATGGGGGGGAGGATCCTCGAAGACTCCCTTTCTCCGCTTCTCAACATGGCTCACCGGATAGCCCTCACCCACCACGAACGGTACGATGGTGCAGGCTATCCGAAAGGGCTAAAAGGGGAAGAGATCCCGCTCGAGGGCCGTATCGTCAATATCTGTGACGCCTTCGATGCGATGGTATCTAAGCGCGTCTACAAGGAGGCCTACTCGATGGACAAAGCGTTCGGGATCATTGAAAGCGAACTGGGAAGACAGTTCGATCCAGTGCTCGGTAGGCTATTCATCGAGCACCGCACGGATGTCGAGGCGATCAAGAGCGGACTTACAGTTGAAGCGGGCTAAGAATAAGACAAAGGCGCCGTCACCGGAACAGGGAGGCGCTGCTGCCTCCTACACTCGTTCGCAGGTTATGGGGCTGATCGTTGCACTTCGCTGCTTGAGGTTCGGACTTATTTTCTCGGGATTAGCTCTGGCCATACTCCTCTTGCTTCCAGGCTCGACACCCCAGACCGTCATCACATTCTTGCCGATGCTCTTTTTCTTCGGAGGGTACCTTATGCTCATAGGGACGCTTCTGACTCTAGGTAGGAGTAGGTCTCCAAGGGCTCGGGGGGTCCTTCTCATCACCATCTTGGGAGGAGTGGTGGCCTGGAGCCTGTTTCAGGGCCCCGAGCGTGTGTGGGCGCTCGCGACGCTCGGGCTCTTTTGGACCCAAGGACTCCTCTTCGAAGCCAGGAGAAGTCCAGACCCCGAGCGCGTCATCAAGATGTTTAGTGCACTCCAGATCGCCGGCGCGGGAACGCTGACGGCTTGCCTTCTCTTAGATAGTGCGTTAATGCACATCTTCTGGCTGGGCGCGGCGGCGGTCTATCTGCTCCTGCTC
>CAZDLH010000110.1:0-7262 GCA_964505925.1 uncultured Burkholderiales bacterium | reverse complement strand
AAACAGACCGAACTCGTGGTCTACAGCGTTTCAGAACGAGACCCCAAGCCCCCCTCGGACCCACCGGAGCCCCCCGGAGAAAATGGAGAGAACCGATGATATGGAATCGACAGCTCAGAGCCGCCCTCACCGTGGGGCTGCTACTACTGCTCGCGAGTCTCGGCTGGGCCGCCGCCCCCCGAGTGGCCTTAGTGAAAGTCCTGAGCGGCACTGTGCACCTGGACGCGCAGCTGGTCAGAGCGCCGGTGTTGGCCGAAGAGGGTCAACTTCTAGAGCTTGCCCCCGGCTCGGAGGTGGTCATCACACCCCTCGGCAGCCGCGGGACGGTCCGGCTCAAGGGGCCCGGCAAGCTCTCTTTAACGCGGGATCGGCTCCAGTCGGAAGCCGACCGCACACCCCAGCGGGCCCTCGAGGTGGCTCAAGATTTAGGGAACTTCAGCCGGGGTGCAGCCGAGGTGGTCCGGGATTCGGGGAGCAGGCGGGTCGAGCCGGTGGGGCTTAAGGTGGGAACCGCCCGGGAGATCGGTCCAGGCTCCGGATTTCTCCTCCCCATCGAAGCCGACCCCAAGATGTTCGACTCCGGCGGCCAGTTAGCCGTCGAGTTGATGGAGCTTCTACCCGCTGCCCAACCCGGACAAAGACTGATCCGTCGGTTTCTCACCGAAGAGGTCCTGGAGAGCCCCACCTCGGAGGTCTATCTCCAGAGTAGCAAGATCGCGCCCGAGCGCAGATACCTCCTCAGGATGGTCTATCGCGCCGACGAATCCGAGGCCTCCACCACTGTCCGCGAGCGGCGCTGGCGACTTCTCACCTCGGATGAGAAGCGGTTCCTCGAAGAGCGAGACCTCCAGCTGCGAACGGCCGCCCTCGACGGTGACTCCGTCGGATCGCTGGTCTTACTAGCCCAACTCTACAGCGATTTCGATCAGCTCGAAGAGACCTTCGATCTCCTCTTGGAGGTCCACCGCTCCCCCGAGGTTCAAAGCGATCCGGAGCTCAAGGAGACCTTAGAGGGTGAACTCTTGGATCTCGCGGAGCTCCTCGACCGGCCTTTCTCGACCAAGTCCAGCTCTATTCCTCTTATCTCTGCTATCTTGTAGGAGTGGGGATGTCTCGCCAAAGCGAAGCAGTTCGGGGGATGACCATCGCAGAGCTGACGGTCTCTATCGGGCTGTTCGCTCTCCTGTCGGTCGCCATACTGGCCCTTTTCTCGTTGGGTGTTCGAGCGGCCACTCGCATCGACACCCGAATGTCTACCTCTTCCCAGCTATCCAGCCTGCGGGCCACTCTGGCGCGAGACCTTCAGTTCGCCCACTACTCGAGCATCAAAACAGCTCCTCGTACGGTTTCGGTGGACGGGACCTCCCAGCGCAAGGACAGCTTCTCCGTGGCCGTTCTCAACGACTGGAACGACGCTGACTCCTTCGACCGTTTCGGGCTAGCTCAGTGGGACGGCTGGGCCGTCTACCGGGCCACCCAGACCCAGGAGAGCGAACTGATGTACCATCGCCTGGCGAGCGGCTCCGCGCGAGGTCCTCAGCTGTACCGCGAGCCGCCGCACTTCCGGAGTATGGCCGACTCCCCACTGGCACTAGAGCCGGGGTGGAGCGATCTCACCAGCACTCGCAGACTGGCCGAGGGGGTGCGCAACTTCCGTATCCGCCTCCAGCCCGAGTTCCGCTCGGTAGACCTTTCCGTCACCCTGGTCGGCCGCCCCTCCAGCAGGGATGCGAAGGAGGAGGTCGTGCACGCCCAGCTCACCTTTACCCCGAAGAACACGGTACCCACCGACTGACAACTCTAACATTGGGAGGAACGCATGGAATCGATACAGTCCCGGCCGAGCCGACGAGAGGGTTTCGCCCTTTTGGGGGTGTTGGCCATCTCGATGCTCCTCACCATGCTCATAGCCGGTCTGATGGGCGGAAGCCGAAGCTCGTTCGACCTTCTTCGCCACACCCAAGCCAAGGAGCGCATCGACCGGACCTTCCACTCGCTCGTGGAGTACTGCCGCCTCCGATTAGAGCACGACTTTCGCTGGGGTAAGGACCGCTTCGGGGACCAGAGCGGGGAGTACGGTGAGTTGGTCGTCCGGGAGCTCGAGCGCAGCGGAAGGTCTATCTTGTCCGGAGAGACCCGGGACGGGTCGGTCCACTTCGAGGTTCAGATCGCCAACAATCTCACCGGCCACGCGACCTTGCTCGAAGAGGCCGAAGACGCGAGTCGCCGACGCGACGGGGTCCCCTTAGGTTTTTGTCGACTCCGCCTGAAGGTCGACTCGGGAGGCCTCACCGAACACCTGGAGGTGACGGTGCGAAACCCCGGCTATATCGGGGCTAGCCTGCTCGCGAACGGCGACCTCGACCTCGACGTTCTAGAACTTCAGCTACTGAGCCGAGACCCGCTCAAGAACCAGGCCAGATCGTTTGCCCAGACACGCCTGACCGGGATGAACGATTTTCTCTTCGGTGCGAATCTCCCCACGCTGCCCGATGGCGCCCACGCGGAGAACCCCGTCATCTGGTCGGGTACCGACATGCTGCTTCGCGACACCGTAGGTCAGCATTTCCAAGAGCGAGAACCATTCGCCGCGGGGCGCTCGCTGCAAGAGGAGCGCCTTCTCGAGCAGTCTCGACCGCTCTTTGAGATCCCCGATGTCGAACTCGACGATATCTTAGAGGTGGCCAACCGGGACGACAGCTCCAAGCCGAAGCGCGAGGTGCCCCCGGGCGTTTACGAGTTTCAAGAATTCAGCGTTAGTGGAAAACAGGTCCGGATCCTCACCCGGAGGACTCCCCCGAGCAGCAGCGCGGATCTCCACACCGACAGCGGACCGGTGGAGCGCTTCTGGTACATCAGCGACCACGATCTAGGCGACCCCTCCTACCCTACCACCGACCAGGTTCGAGGCCTGATAGGCGTCTCGAGCGGGGTGCCCGGGACCCATAACATAGGGGTCAAGCACGCTCCGTTGGTGCCCGGCCAAGACGGGGCCTACGTCGATCTGCTCCAGCGCCGGCTCGTTTTCGACGACCGGTTCAATCACGAAGTAGCGGGGGATTTCGCTGTCCGCTCCGGGGGAAGCTCGGCCGAACACATAAAGCCCGCACTCTTTTTCGCCAACCCGAAAAGGATCGAGGCCGTAGATAATTTCGAGATGGAGGAGGCCGCCGAAGAAAGCGAAACCGACACCAGACACACCGGCTCCCTCAGGGCCCAAGGGCGGCTGAGCCTCAGCGGGGATATCAGCGGCAGCGCGGTCTTAGCCGCCCGGGGCGACGTGACGCTCGCCCCCACCCGCTTCTACGACGAGCTCGGGGACAGCCGGGTCAACTTCTCTGCCTACTCGGGGGGCGATCTGTCTATCGTACCTCCCCGGCTCAAAGAAGACGCCCGCCTAGACCACCGGCTCAACAGACTGGAGGGATTGGATCACCACGGTAATAAGGTCTCCGCTCGACAGCCCGTCTATAACCCGAACGGTACATATTCGCGACATATCGATATCATGAACGTCAGCCAGAACGAACTGGAGTTCACCGGGCTCCTCTACGCCCGGGGCTCGCTGCACTTCAACTTGGCTGACACCCACTTGGAGCCGGATCAGCGGCGCTCTTTGAAGGTGGAGGGAGCGGTGGTCGCCCAGGGAGGGGATCTGGTGATCGAAAACGCCGACGAGTTCGAGGTCGTCTACAACCCGAAGTTCGTCGATCGGCTCCTCCCTCGGCTCTATGGCGACCATCAGAACCGTATCGAAGTTGTAGGTTGGCGCCCCTACCGCCCCTAAAAAAAAACTTGACACCAGCCCGCACAAAATGATACTGACAACCCATTCTCAACAAAGACTAGTGGATCTGGTCCTGGAACGGGTTGGTTATGGGTTGGAAAATCTGGAAGGCTTCGCTCCTCTTTTGTGTCGCACTGCTACTGCTCACTATCCCTATCGCTGCCGCAGGGGACCGCGGCAGGATCACCGTGACGGCCGTTCGGGAGTCCGACCTGATGCCGGTGGAGGGCGCTACGGTCCAGGCGCGCTCCGTATCCGGAGATCGCCTCCTGAGCGAGGCCTCGACCGACAGTGAGGGTTTCGCTCGACTCTCGGACCTTCCCGTAGGGGAGATCCGACTGCTGGTCAGCCACCCGGAGGCCGGCCAGGACCGCGCCATTTTAAGTATAACCAGCGGCGGAGAACTGCGCTTTGAAGCGTTTCTCACCGAGTCCCGCTCCGAGGAGACCGTCCGGGTCCGAGAGGACCGTCTACTGGTCAACGCCGCCGACCCCACCGCCGGTGCCAGCACGAGGCGCTCCCGGGACTTCCTAGAGCGACAGCTGGCCGACGGGAGCTCGCTCCAGGGGGTGCTGGCCACCGTACCGGGAGCCCAGAGCAACAGTCTAGGCCAAGTCCACGTGCGCGGCGAGCACAAAGCGCTCTCCTTGGCCCTCGACGGCGTCGACCTACCCATCACCACCGAGTCCTCCATCCTCGCGCCACTCGACCCCGAGTTTCTCGAGACGATGGACGTGAGCACCGGAATGTACGATGCGGCCCAAGGTGGGCAGCTCGGGGCGGTGGTCGACGCCCGCACCCGAGGCGAAGGAGAGGAGCCCTTCGCCAGCTTTGAGGGGCGGGTCGGCGACTACGGACAGAGCGAACTGATCTTAAAAGCCGGAGGCTCCAACGAAGAGAACAGCCTCTCCTACTTCATCGGCGCCCGGCGCTCCACCAGCGATCTGTACCTTCAGTCCCCGAGCCCCACCTCCCAAGAGCTAGACAACAGCGGTACCGCCTACTCGTTCTTGGTTCGCCTCAACGCCCAAGACGACAAGAACCGGGCGGGACTGACGCTGAGCCATCAAAACGCCGAGTTCGGGGTGCCCCAAACCCCTCAAAACTTCGCTGCTGGGGTGAGCCAGGATCAGTCCGAATCGAACACCCTAGCTCTCCTTAGCTGGAATCGAAAGCTCAGCGAAAACGACGACCTGCTGATGGGTCTAGCTTACCAGCGGAACCGCCAAAGACTAAACAACAACGGCGTCTTCACCCCCTACAGTCGAGTGCCGCTAGCGCTCGAGCCGGAACTGTACGAAGAGGGCTTCCCCCTGGACCCTGAAAACCCGGGCTCTCCGTACCTACCAGCCACCGATCTGCTCCTGACCCAGCTCAAACCGAGCATCGACTACACCCGCCGATTCGACGAAAATCATCACCTGAAACTGGGCGCTACCGTCAGTTTCATCAACTCTGTCCAGAAGGTCGTGGTCACCGACCCGGGCGGTGGTGGTCTCCTGCCCAACCCGACGGGTCTCCCCGGCACTCCCACTCGGTTCTCGGCCCACATCGATAGAGACGCCCTCTCGACAGGTCTTTATGCCAGTCACACCTTGCCCCTGACAGAGGCGCTGGTTCTAAACTACGGCCTACGGGCCGACACCTTCAACGACGGGATGGGTCTATCCACGGCTCAGCTCTCCCCCCGGGTCAACCTCTCCTACGCCCCCACCGACCAGCAGGCGCTCCGGCTGTCGTACAACAGGCTGTTTCAGCCCCCGCCTCTAGAGCTCGATGCCTCAGGCCTGACCGAGGTACTCCCCCAGAGAACCCACGCTTACGAACTGTCGTACGAGAACCAGTTCGCTTCTCACGCGGTGGGCAAGGTGGCCCTCGTCTACAAAGACTTCCAAGATCAGATCGACGTAGGTCTGCTGATACCTCAAAGCGGAATCCCCCTTTTCGCCCCTATCAATTTCGCTCGAGCCTACTACAAAGGCTTGGAGCTGAGCCTAGCCACCACCTATCCCGAAGGCTGGAACGGATTCTTGAGCGCCACCATCGGTGAAGCCAAACCCACCGAGCCGGGTCGGTTCGCGGGCCACTTCCCGGAGTACAACGACCACGACCAGCGGGTCCAAGCCACCGCGGGGGTCTCCTACCGCTGGAAGAACGGGCTCTCGGCGGGAGCCGACATCCTGTACGCCTCGGGCTTTCCCCAAGAGGCCCTCCCGCTCTACAGCTCGATCGGCATCACCCCGTACGGATATAGCGCAGAGCGGGTGGACCGGCTCCTTACCAATCTGACCGTAGAGTACCGACCGGAGCACGCCGAAGGCGCTCAGTTGGGTGCGGGGCTCCGGGTCTACAACCTCTTCGACGACCGCTCGCTCTTGAATCTGTTCAGCGAGTTCTCCGGAACGCGTTTCGTGACCGGTCGCCGCTTTCTATTCAACCTCAACGCCCACTTCTAGGAGAATCCGATGACGCTACTCACCCCTCGCCCGCTGCTGCTCGCTTGCCTACTCCTCACGCTCGTCGGCTGCGGCGGGGGCTCCGAGGTCAGCACCACCGACGGCTCGGGCCGCCCGGTCCCGCTGGATTTCGCAGGCAACTTCATCGAGGTCGAGGTGGAGACGACGGCTCGCTACCTGTACGCCCTCAATCGCGGTGCCAGCACCGTCTCGGCCTACTCGTTCCCTCCAGAAGAGGAACACCAGCACGACCACGACCACGGTCACACTCACCGGCAGCTCGCCGAGGGTCCTCTCCTGCGAGAGCGGCTCTCGCCCCAGCAGTCCGACGAGCACGACCACGACGACCACCACCACCACGACCACGATCACGATCATCACCACCCGGAGCTCGAAGCCGTACCCGGTAGCCCCTTCTCATTAGGTTTCAGTGACGGGGTGGACCTGGTGGCCTCCCCCGCCACCGGTGAACTCTTCGTTCTGGACTCCCGGGGCGGCCTTCACCGCTATCGGATCGAGGCCGAAACCGGCGCCCTCACCAAGCTCGAAGAGCGGAGTACCCGCCTCGACGAAGTGCGGCTCCTGCGACTGAGCGCAGACGGCCGCACCTTGGCGGTCTTGGGGGATCAGCTTCGACTGTATCGGCTCACTCCCGGCGGCGAACCCCAAGAACGGCTGCGGAGGGAAGGCACCCAGAACTGGAACGACCTCTACTTGCAGAGCGAAGACCGCGCCTTCGCCGCCACCTCCGAAGGACTGCTCGAACTGAGCAAGCTGGTCGGGCAGTTAGAGTTTCAAAGCCTCGAGCTGACCTCGAGCGGGACCGACATCGCCGCGCTGACCGCGACCCACGACGAACTGCTGGCTCTGGGGCGCAACCCCGGACGCGTTCTTAGGATCGCCCTCGACCTGCGAGTTCCAGCGACCGTTCTCGGGCAGCTCGAGCTCCCGGACGCCTGGGCCGAGAGCCGCTCGCTCACCGCCGTAGGAGGACTGGACTCGGGCCGGATAGCGGTCGT
>CAZDLH010000109.1:0-7288 GCA_964505925.1 uncultured Burkholderiales bacterium | reverse complement strand
AGCGTATTCGCGGTCAAGGTCATGAAGAGCGGCGGGCTCTTCAGTGCAGCCAAGATCGCCGGTATCGCCGATGCGGCCGACATCGCTCTCTACGGTGGGACCATGCTCGAGGGGACCATCGGCACCGCCGCTTCGGCTCACCTGTTTAGCACCTTTTCCAACCTAGAGTGGGGCACCGAGCTCTTCGGACCTCTTCTGTTGACCGACGACATCGTGTCTACACCGCTGGCCTATCGTAACTGCAGTTTAGAGGTTCCAACCGCACCAGGACTGGGCCTTGAGATCGATGAAGAGAAGCTCGAACACTACCGAAGGAAGTAACAATGGTATTTGTAGTAGAGATGGATGTGCGTCTTCCTGGTTCCTGGAGCGAAGATAAGATCGCTGACTATCTAAAAAGAGAAAAAGAAGCCTCCCAGAAGTGGCAAAAGTCCGGCGAGTGGAAATATCTGTGGCGCGTGGCAGGCAGGTATTCGAACATCAGTGTCATCGAGGCTGAATCGCCTGAACATCTGCACGAGATCGTCGGTTCCCTCCCCTTGTTTCCCTACATGGATATCAAAGTCACCAACGTCTGTAAGCACCCCAATGCAATAAAGGAGACCCTAATTTAGCTGTGATGACGAAAGAGCAGATCCAGAAAGAACTCGACTTAATACTCTCCAAAGAGAATCCCGATGAGGGGAACCCCCGGGTCAAAGAGATCGTTAACCGACTACTCCGCGACCTTTTCCACGCCATGGTCGACCTCGATATCACCTCCGAAGAGATGTGGCACGCTGCCGACTTCTTAAAGGAGATCGGAAAGAGCGACGAGTGGGGCTTAGTCTTCGCCGGGTTGGGGATCGAACGATTCATGGACGCCATGATGGAGCACGCCGACGGGGAAGCTGGCATCTCTGGAGTGACCCCCCGCACCATCGAGGGCCCGCTTTATGTCGCTGGTTCCCCCATCACCGACTCCTACGCGGAACTCGAAAACGATCCCGATGAGAATAAACACATGGAGCGGCTCTACGTGCACGGGAAGATCACCGACACCGCCGGCGAGCCGGTGCCCGGGGCTCTGCTCGAAGTGTGGCACTGCAACGACAAAGGGCTCTACTCTTACTTCGACTCGTCGCAGTCCGACTACAATTTCCGAAGGGGCATCAGGGTCGGTGAGGACGGCGAGTACCGGCTTAAGACCGTGGTGCCGCCCGGCTACTCTTGTCCTCCGGGCAGCTGCACGGAGCGGCTGATGGCGAGCTTAGGCCGTCACGGCAGTCGACCCGCCCATATCCACTTTTTCGTGACCGCTCCGGGCTACCGGAAGCTGACCACCCAGATCAACATCGAAGGAGACCCGCTCCTACACGACGACTTCGCTTTCGCCACCAAAGACGACCTCATCCCCCCTCTAACCCGGTACACCGCGGAAGAGGCGGCAAAGCGAGGGATCGATGAGCCGTTCGCAGAGATCGAGTTCAATTTCTCGATCCTTAAGGCGTCCGAGGCCCCCGACGACGGCGAGAATCGTCGCAAGCGCGCCAAGGGCTGATCACCTCTGTAAGAACGACAACAGGGCTCGGTTAAACTCGTGGTTTTTTTCGTAGGCGGACAGGTGCCGCGCTTCGAGAGCCACGAGTTCCGAGCCCGCTATCTTTTCTCGCAGGTACTCCCCGTCTTTTACGGTGGTGACCGGGTCTATAGTTCCGGCAACGATCAAGACCGGTTTGGCCACCTTCTCGATCTCGTCCGTGAAGTCGGCATCTCTTACCATCGCGCAGTTTGCGCAGTAGCCAGCCGGAGAGTTCTTCAGAAAATCCTCGACGATCCTCGCGACCTCCCCGGGGCGGTCCTCGAGAAAGGCGTCGCTAAACCACTTCGGGGGCGTGCTCTCGGCGACCGGTCCTAAGCCGACCTCTCGCACCGTTGCGATCCGCTCATTCCAGCCCTCTTTGGTCCCGATCTTCACCGCGGTATTGCAGAGAGCGACTCGATCGACGCGGGGTCCTCCGTACAGGGCTAGCCACTGTCCTATCGTCCCACCCATCGATAGCCCACAGAAATGAAAAGATTCGAGCCCCAGCTCTGCGGTCAGCCCCAGGATGTCTTTGCCTAAGAGCTCCGCCGAGTAGTCGCCCTCGGTCACCTCGCTCTCACCGTGGCCCCTGGTGTCGCTCAACAGAACGTTAAAGTGCTGCGAGAAAGGCTCTATCTGCTTATCCCACATAGCCATCGTCGTGCCGAGCGAGTTGGAGAACACCACCGTCTCAGGCTTACCGTTGTCGATGTAGGTGAAAGCGATTTCGGCACCGTTGATGTCTGCTTTAATCATACCGGAACTCTTACTCCCGCACTGAAGGATGACCTCCCGAGAGGCGCCACCCCCGGCGGGCGAGCCGAACTCGACAGCCGCCCCGACGACCCCCGAGCCGGACAGCTCCTCCAAGAGTGGCTCAACGAGGATATGTCCAATGAAGTGCGCCGTCCCATCTCGGCTTTGCTCGAGCCGGTCCAGAGGGCGGCCCTCGAGCAGTATCTGGCCTTCGTTAGGCTCCGGGACGACACCGATCCGGAGCGCCGACCGGCGAACATCGACTTCAACTTCGGGCTCGAGCGCCTGCCCGGGTGAGGCGCCCGTCCCCCCACCCCCACGGTGCTATCGCTCGATCTCGAGAAGATCGATTATCCACAAGGACTGGACTCTTTTTGCCTAGTACTTACGTCGGATGAAAAGGCGTGATTTTGTAAAGTCAGTGGCGGCGCTCGGTGCGCTCTCTTTGGCGGGCTGCGGAAGCAGCGACCGCTTTGATATGAGGCCGGACCCGGACCCGAAGCCCGACGATCCGAATGGCCAGGCTCGGCCGAACATCTTGTTCGTGATGGTCGACGAGATGCGCTACCCGGTGCACTTCCCCGCGGGTGTGGAGACGGCCGACGACTATATCGCGCGTTTTATGCCGAACCTGCATCGCCACATCTGGCGCGACGGGGTGAAGTTCACCAATCACCGAGTGGCTGCCGGCGCCTGTACCCCCTCGCGGTCGGTCATGCTGACCGGACTGTACTCGCAGCAGACCTGGGTGATGACCACCATCGGGGCTGCCGGCGACGAGAACCTCCCGCCCTCGCTGTCGCCGGAGTACCCTACCTACGGTTCGCTGCTGAAGCAGGCGGGCTACGAAACGCCCTACTTCGGCAAGTTCCATGTAACCGTAGAGGCCCCCTACGAGATGGACGACTGCCCCTACAGCCCGGAGAACTATCTGGCGGCCTTCGGCTTCGACGACTCCACCTGTCCCGATCCCGGCGGCACCCAGGGTCAAGGCGTGAGCGCCGACGGTCTAACCGTAGGCGACCGCGAGGTGGCCGACCAAGCGATCGACTACCTCTCCGGACGCAAGCCGAGCGACCGCCCGTTCTGCGCCACCGTGAGCTTCGTGAACCCCCACGACTATCAGTTCTTCTGGGGCGGCACCGAGCCGCAGCGCTATATGGATATGTTCGCCCAGGCGGATGAAGAGCCGCTCATCCCCTACGACACCCGCATCCAGTCGCTGTCGGACCCCGAGCCCCGAGGCTTCCCCGCGGTCCCCCCCAACTGGGAGAGCTTCGGGCAGCTCGAGGCTAACAAGCCGCGCAGCCAAGCGATGTTCAACGAGGGGAACCACACCATCTTCGGGGCCATCTCCTTCGACCCGAACAGCACCGATTTCGAAGTGCAGCCCAGTCGTATTCTGCGAGGCCTCGTCTCCAAGGGCGTGGCGCCGTACAGCTACTGGCAGCGCGGCCAGGACTCTTACGCCGAGGTGCTCGGCAAGGTCGACGAGCAGATCGGGCGGGTCCTCGACGCCCTCCCTGCAGAGATCCGCGACAACACCGTGGTGGTCTTCACCTCCGACCACGGCGACTACGTGGGCTCTCACGGATTCCTCGCTGGTAAAGTCGGCACCGTCTACGACGAGGCGCTGCGCATCCCGCTGGTGGTGCGCGATCACACCGAGCGCTTCGCCACCGAGCCGGACCGCCCGCGCGACCAGCTCACCAGCAGCGTGGACCTGATGAGCTTTCTGGTGACCCTAGGCCACAACGGCTCCCGCGACTGGATGAAGGGAGAGCTCGCCGAGCTGTACGGCCGCCGCCACGATCTCTTGAGCGTCGTGCGCTCGAGCCAGGCCGAGGGTCGTAGCAAGGCGTTCTACACCACCGACGAGTACGTCTTGCCAGCGCTGAACTTCAACCTCTCCCCCACCCACATCGTAGGCGTGATGACCCCGACCACCAAGCTCGGCATCTACAACTACTGGGCTCCCACCACCGTGCACCCCTTGGCCGCTGGCCGAGCGCTCGAGTTCTACGATCACACCACCCCCGGCGGACGCGCCGAGCTCGACAACCGCTCGGACGACCCCCGCGCCCAAGAGCTCCTCGAAGAGTGGCTCAACGACGACATGCCCAATGAGGTCCGTCGTCCGATCGCAGCTTCGCTCGAGCCCACCCAGCGCGCCGCCTTAGAGCAGTACCTTGCCTTCGTAAGGCTCCGCGACGACACCGACCCCGATCGCCGTCCCGAGAACCTCGACTTCAACTTCGGCATCGACCGCTTACCGAGCTAAACCTCGGGGGGCGCCGAACCGACCGCCCCCGGGCCTTGCGGTTCACCGCGGGGTCTACGGGGGTGTGCCTCGGCTTTGATGACAGAGCCAGCCGCTCGCCTCCCAGCCCTCTAGCCTTCTACCTCCCTACCCCCCTAGGCCGTAGCGACCTAGTCTGCGGTCCAGTAGAGCCTGAAGGACTGCATGATCTCAAAGAGCTCCTCTGGATAGTCCGGGTAGACGGCTGAGTTCCAGAAGCCCATCAGGATATAGCTCCACCCTCCGTATCGGAGGGTGGCCACGTACCCTTCTCCGTCTCCAGTGCTCCCTTTGGCTTTTACGGTAAAGACGGTTGCAGGTATCGTTCGATTGGTCATGGCGTGGGTAACTTCGAACCACCCTTCGTCCAAGACCACAAAATCATCCATAAGAGTGAGGAGGATGTTCTGGGATAATCGGTGTGCGTCGGAGTCTTCCTCGACCTCCACAACCCCGAAATATCCGCCTCCGGCATCATTGGAGATGGCGAAGATGAAAGGCTCGTCGTTCTCCCACACTGGATCGCGGGACCAGTCTGAGCCGGCTTCGACTGAGAACTCCTCATTATCACGCCAGAACAGCCTGGCGCTATCGTCGATCACCAGAACTCCCCGCCCGTTATCGATCGACCATCTAGGGAGCCTGGACAGAAACGACTGCCCAAGTAAGAGCCCACTGTCTAGGCTGGAAAGAACCGCTGCTCTCACATTATGAAGACTGATGTTTCCGATGGTAACCTTCTTTAGGAGAACCTCGGACCCAGTGACCGTGGAGCCGTCTGCCAGCACAAAATCGCTCTCTTCGGTTGAGAGGTCATCCTCAATGACGGTCCCGCTCCGCATCAAAGTCAGAAGGATGTCGGGCGTTAGCGTGATCATAGAGGCGCCGGTGTCCAGAGTGAAGTTGAGCCTCAGCGTGTCGTTTATGACGACCGGAACCTCGAACGTGCCGTCGCTCGACCGGATGAGTGGCACCTCCTGGGCGGACGCGAGCGTCGGCAGCAGGAAGCAAAAGAGCAGCGACAGGATGGCCTTGAATCCCGATATCCTGAGCCTTCGCGATCGACTAGCTAGAACAGAGCAGACTCCACTGAACGCCTCACCGGATACCAGTTTAACCCAAGCCATAACCCCTCCATAGCCTCAATCCCGGGTTGTACGAGCGGGGGTGTATTTCCCCTTTGCCATCCGAGCAGAGTTTCCCGTACCCCGCCTGAGCCTCGGCCTTGCTCACCGTGCAAGGAGCCGCGCCCTGGCCCGGCTACGGGCCCGACCTCCAGCGCACTCGGCGCAGCCCGGTGGACACGTCCGCCACCACAGGCGAGATCATATGGAGCGTCGAGCTTCCCGGCGACCAGGTCCAGCCTTCACCAGCGGTGAGGTCCGACGCAACCATCTACATCGGCAGCTACGGTGATGGAGTAGCTTATCTTGCCGCCTTCGGTCCGGATGGGACCAGAAAATGGAGTACGGGGCAAGGCTCGCCCCATCGGCTGCCCGGTGATTCGGTCTAATCCTCGCCGGGGATCGGAGGTGACGGGGTCATCTACTTGGGAAGCCAGAGCTTCGGTCAAGCCTACCTGAGCGCGGTTAGGTAAGGGGGTAAGGGGGTGTGCGACTCAGCCCGAACCCCTCTGCAGCCTTGATGGGGGCCGAGAGGGCCTGGCCGCACCAGCGGGAGCATACAGGCTGTGAGTCGTGGGTACGCAGTGGCGGCGTAGGCGCTGCAACGTCTAACTTGTCGGGAATGTCGGGAATGTCGGGAATGTCGCGGATGGGGGGGACCGAACGGTGACTTTCCGGGTGACGGACCTACGAGTCGGGTAAAAGCTACACTGGAGAGGAGCCCTATCGTGCAGATCTTCGGGATTTTACAGGTGCTGATCTCATTGTGACCCCCTCGGTGCTCATGATCCACGCGGCCTCCACCTGGTTTATGGTGGGGGTGATCTGGTACGTGCAGGTGGTACACTACCCCCTCTTCGCCAAGGTTGGACGGGGTCCGTTTCCGGGTTACGAGGCGGAGAACATACGAAGAACTGCGATCGTCGTTGTGCCGGTGATGTCTCTGGAGTTAGGCTCGGCGGTCTGGCTCTGGAAGGAAGCGCCTTCGGCGATCACCGGCGTAGGGCTCGCCTTACTGCTCTTTCTTTGGGCCTCTTCGGCGCTCGCCCAGGGCGTTCTGCACGCTCGACTAACGCGCGGCTTTCGCCGGAGCGTCTGGTTTACTCTGCTGGGGAGCAACTGGGCGCGAACGGCTGCCTGGAGCCTCCGCGGACTACTTGTGTGCGCTCTTCTGGGAGGCGCCTTCGAGAACGCTCCTCTGGCTTTCACCGCTACCTTTGCCGCAGGCTCAGCTTAGGACCCGAGTTCGTGCCAGCGCACCGTTGCCGGGCGAGCGCTTCGAGCGGGTGGGTGCGGAGCGCCCCGGTCGATCAAAAAGGGGCTCGCTTCTCCAGCGGGAACACCCGGGGCTATGAGTCTTGAAGTAGGTACGCGCGGTAAGCGCCATAATCATCGCATCGTTCGCTGGGTGACCGGCCTCCACCGGACGCTCTATCGTCTGACCAAAGGGTTCGTGGGTGGGCTCATCTGCGGGGCCCCGCAGCTTCTCCTCACCCACGTGGGGCGCACCTCCGGGCGGCGGTACACCACCCCGTTGCTCTGCCT
>CAZDLH010000108.1:0-7302 GCA_964505925.1 uncultured Burkholderiales bacterium | reverse complement strand
CTCGGGTGGGGACGGAGGCCGCTCTGGAGGAGGCTCGACGGCGTGCTCTAAGAGGTGCGGTCGGGGGCTCGGAGCCGGCATCCAGAGCCAGACCGCTTCGCTCAGCCGTCGGTCTCCTTCATAGGCCTCCGCTCGGAGCAGATATCGCTCCTGCGGTCGGCGCTCGAAGTGCCAGCTGGTGAGGGCCCGTCCCTCGGGATCGAGCCGGGCTTGGAACGACCGCACCGGCTGCGGTACCCAACCCGGGGTGGCTAGAACGCCGGCCCCGAGCTCGCCGGCGTCCCCGGTCGTCGAAGGCTCCTCCCGGTGAGGCCGATCCAGGCGGTAGAGCACACCCTCCACCCTATCGGCCGCCCCCCGCCTACCGGCCCCGGAAGGCCCCTCCACCTGGATCGACACCGCCGTCGGCCCGGCCTGCGGCGATAGCGGCCGCTCGGTCGCCGAGCGCAGGCTCAACGAGACCGGATCGGTAGTCCAGGTGGCGGTCGCTCCGCCGAGCAGCGGGAAGCTCTGCATCGCGGTCATCGTCGGGACCCCTAGGCCCCCTTCGGCGCCTCCTCGGAACAGCCTCACCTCGAGCTCTCCCCTGGAGGCCTCCCCCTTCCCGGAGGCTTCCGTCGAGAGGAGCTCGGTCGGCGCTAGATACCACCCTTTAAGGGCCCCATCTCGATCGCCTGGCCGAAGCGGCGGGTCCCCTGCGGCGGCTCGGCGCTGAAGGGCCACCCGACGCCATCGGGGAGTGTTGGGCCAGACCTCGATCCCGGCTCCCCCCTCGACGCTCGGGGTCGATACTCTCTCGGGCGTAAAAAGGCGCCCCTGAGCGAACAGTCCGAAAGGGTCGCGCCCCCGGTAGTCGAGCTCCCCGCCCCTCTCCGAAAGAAGCGCCAGCTCGAGGGTATCCCGCACTATCTCCGGAGCGTTGGGGAGCACCTCGAACCCACCCAGCTCCAACACCCCTGCGCTCTCCTTCGACCCGCCCTCGCGCTCTATGCCCCGGACCTGAAGCCAGTAGCGACCCGGCTCGTCGGGGCTCGGAAAGCGCGACCAGAAGCGGCCTTCGCTATCCGGCGAGACCCGATGGACGGCCCGTCGGCGCCCCTGCTCATCGAGGGCCTCGAACAGCAGCTCAGCCGGGCCCTCGAGGGGAGTCGAGGGGTCGTCCTCGGGATCGAAAAAACCGAACAGCTCCCGGTTGGCGCCTACGGGGGCGGTGCGGGGCGAGAGCCGAGCCTGAACCTTCGGGGGCGCCCCTCGGACCGCATCCCTTTCCCCCCAGAGCAGATACGGGCGATTCGAGCGCTGACCCCGAGCGCCGGTGAGCTCGGGGAGCAAGAGCGCCGGCGAGCGCGAAGGCCGCTCCCGGAGGAGAAACCTCAGATGGCCTTCGGTCGAGACCTGCGACGATCCCAAGGCCACCCAGTTTAGGGGACGCTCGGAGTCCACCGAACGGGAGCACCGCACCAGCTCCTCGAGGGTCACCGGCCCGTCGAAGCTCAAGACACCGGTGGAGGGGTCGAACTCCACCCCCAGCTCGCCTGGGGGAACCAGAACCGCCTCCCACGTCTCCTGGGTCCGGAGGGGGCCCTCCCGACCGGATAGCCCCTCCTCCAGTCGCAGGCGAGCCGGCTCGGTGGGGGCTCGCTCCAAGGCCACCCAGACGACGGTCCCATCGCCGACCCGTCTCTCCTGGAGCACGGACAGGCCCACCTTCTCGAAAGACTCGATCTCCCGCAGCGAAAGGGTAGCCTCTAGACTCTTTAGATCGACCGGCTGATCGAAGCTCAACTCCAGCGCGCAACCCGCCTCCCAAGGCAGGACCGCGGCCAGATCCGCCGGCGCCTCCTCCTGTCCGATGAAGGGGCTCGGCTCCCGGGCTCCCACCTCTACCGAGGCCACCGAACGCCAGCTCACCAACCGCGGGCGCTCGGTCTGCCACTCCACCGTCACCGGCTCCAGGGCCGAGGCCCCGGCCAGCGCGCGCCATCCGGGGGCCACCGTCGCCCGATAGCCGCGGGCCCGGTGAAGCGGGCGCTCGAAGCGGATCTCCACGGTGGCCACCCCCAGCAGCGCCACCGACTCGATGGGCACCCCGGAGACGCTGAACCCTTCCGGGGGCCGCGGATCACCGTCAGGGAAGCGCAACGGCTGGTTGTACTCGAGCAGGAGCCGCTCCCTATCGCCTCGGACCTGGAGGAGTTGAAGCACCCGCTTCTGGCCCAGATCGGAGAAACCGTCGGCCGGATTCGGCATCAGGGTCTCGCTATCGGGATACGGTTGGCAGCCGAACAGAACCAGCACCCAAAGGGTAAGAAAAGCTATCCGAGGCCCAGCGCGCACCGCCGTGCTTTCTGGTCGGGAGAGCCCGAATCCCTCCGTCCATCCCGGGGCGGGCACCTCCCGCACCTAGACCCAGGAAGGGGGCTCCAGCAGCGGGAAAGGAGCCCCATGCCCCAAAAACCGAGCTACCACGCCCTGTTTCCCGAGCTCCTCTGGGACGGACAGACCTTTCAAAGCCAGTACGGACTGCTCCTCGAAGGGGGTCGGGTAGCGGCTTGCGAGCCTCACGCCGACCTCGAGCAGCGGGTCCTCGACCTTCGCCGAGCCGGCTCTTACGTCACCGCCCGACGCCTGCCCGCCCGGGCCCTTCTCCCGGGTCTGGTCAACGCCCACAGCCACGCTTTCCAACGCGCTATCCGGGGGCGCACCGAATTCCCCGTCAGCGGCCGCGCCGAAGACCCGGGCAAGAGCTTCTGGGGCTGGCGCGACTGCATGTACCGAGCGGCGAACCGCCTGTCGCCGGAGCACCTCGAGGCCGTCAGCCGGGCGGTCTATATCGAGATGCTGACCGCCGGTTTCACCCAGGTCGGCGAGTTCCACTACCTGCACCATCAGCCCGGCGGCTCCCCCTACCCCGACCCCGACGAGCTGTCCCATCGCGTCCTTCGAGCCGGTCGCGGCGCCGGGATCGGTGTGACGCTGCTGCGCACCTTCTACCGCCGAGCGGGCGCCGGGCGACCAGAGCCGGAGGAGGCTCAGAAGCTCTTTTGCGATCCCTCGGCAGAGCGATATCTAGAAACCCTCGACCGGCTCCGAGCCCAAGGCGTTCCCGTGGGGGTGACCCCCCACTCCGTTCGAGCGGTCGGCCGCTCCGACCTCGAGCTCCTGAGCGCCTATGCCGCCCAGCACGATCTGCCCTTTCATATCCACGCCGCCGAACAGCCCAAGGAGATCGAGGAGTGCTCCTCCGAGCACGGACTGCGACCGGTAGAGCTGCTCGCCGAGCTCGGTGCGCTGGGTCCCCGCACCACTGTGGTCCACGCCATCCACCTCACGCCTAACGAGATCCAGGCCCTAGGAGACAGCGGTGCGCGGGTCTGCTCTTGCCCTAGTACCGAACGGAACCTAGGGGACGGTGTGGTGCCGGCAGCGCAGCTTCTCCAGGCCGGCGTAGGGTTCTGCTTCGGTACCGACTCCCAAGCTCAGATCCACCCCTGGGAGGAGGCCAGACAGCTGGAGTACCACCTGCGCTTAGTCGAGCTGGGTCGCTCGCTTCTGTTCGAAAGCCGCGAGCAAGCCGGACGTCGGCTCTTGGACGCTCTCACCGACCAGGGTCGGCGCTCCTTGGGCTTGGGGCCGGCAGCGCCTGCTTTGGACAGTCAGGCAGATCTGATCGCCTGCGATCTCGATCACCTGTCGATCGCCGGCTGGACCCCAGAGAGCCTGGCCTGCGACCTGGTGTTCGGAGCCGAGCGCGACGTGGTGACCGACGTCTGGGTGGCCGGGCGCGAACTGGTCACCGATCGCGAGCACCCCTTGCGCCGCCAGGCGGCCGAAGATCTGCACCGCATCCTCCGGGACCTCTGGTCGTGAGCGGCGACCCCCAGGCGGCGAGGCGGGTCTGCCCGGAGCTGCTGCTCGAACGCTTCGAGGAGGTCGATTTCCTCGAGCAGCTCTGGCGACGGTGCCGAGAGAAGCTTCACCCCGAGCTCGACGGGGTGCAGAGCGAACTAGCCCGGCCGACCCCCGATTGGACCGAGCTAGGGAGCCTGCTGCATCGGCTCCGGGGCCTGCTGATGAACTTCTTGCAAGGGCAGCAGAGCATAGCCGAGCTCGTCGAGTGCGAACGGGCGGTGACCACCCGAGACCCGGAGCTCCTCCAGTCGGCGTGGGACCGGTTCCACATCGAGCTAGAACGAGACACCCAGGCCTTAAACGACTGGATCGCCGCCCACCCTCCGAGATAGCTTCGAACCGCCCCCGGCTCCGTTCATCCGGTGCTGAGCGCCCGCCCGGAGCTCCCCCGTCGCCAGAGCCTCCAAAAAGCGCGGCAGGAGCGTCTCCGCCTCCGGGCTAGCCACAAAGAGCCGCTCTAAAGACTCCGGCTCGGCCAGCTTCGGATCGTACACCTTCAGGTAGATGGTCGCGCGCTGTCGATTCTCAGCGCGATCGAGCTCGGGATGAAACTGAGTGGCGTAGATGGGCAGCCCTCGGAGGCGGTAGGCTTGCACCGAACAGCGCTGACTGTAAGCCAAGAGTTCGGCGCCCTCCGGCATCCTGGAAACCCGGTCGTTGTGCCCGAGCTGCCCCAAAAAGGTGGGCGGCAGATGCCTCCAGAGGGGGTCTCGTGTGGCGGCCTCGGTCAAAGTGATCCGATGGGTACCGAGCTCGGCGCGCTCCCGATCGGTGACCACCTCCCCTCCCAAGGCCGCTGCCAACGCCTGGTGGCCAAAGCAGGAGCAGAACATGGGGTGGCCGCTCTGCACCATCCCCCTCAAGGCCTGGCAGAACGGGACGAACCAAGGATGACGATTCTCGACGCAGCCGTAGCTGCCGGAGCCCCCCACGAAGACGGCCTGAGAGCGCACCCAAGAGGCGATCTCCTCGGGGGAGGCGTCCAGCAGGTTCACCGTTCGTAAGCGCCACGGGATGAGTCCGTTCAACGGTTCGAGTCTGCGCCGGAAACAGAGCTCTTCTTGATCGAGCATCGGGTCCCCGGGGTTCCGGATCTGATACAGTAGGATCTCCATCCTGTAAGGTTCTCCACCCTTCGCTGTCTCCCTCGGACCGGCGGAAGGCTCACCTGTCCCCGGGTCGAAGCCCCCGGTATGGATCTGAACTGCACGGTTGAACGTACGAAGCTCCGAACGGCCTGGCTCACCCTGCTGCTGATCGGGCTGCTCGCCCTCCCCAGCCTCGCCCAGAGGGAGAGCTACGACTCGCTCTCCGGGCGGGCCGAAGCCGCCCTAGCCGCCGAAGACCTCGAGCTAGCAGTCACCCTCTTCGAAAAGCTCGTGGGCTTCTACCCCAACGTCTCCCAAGCCCACAACCGGCTGGGCTACGTCCACTACCTGAGTGGGAACGACGGGCGGGCCATCTACTCCTTCCGCCGGGCCCTCGCGCTGTCGCGCTCCAACGAAGAGGCGCAACACAACCTGATCCTGGCCAGCGGTCGGCAGGCCGACTCCCAGGTCCGCAGCAGCCGTTTCTCGGAGGCCGCGAGAGTGCTCGACGAGCTCATCTCCACCTACGCCTGGCACCCTCAGGTTTCCGCCTTGCTGTACTACCGCGGTCGGCTCGAGTTCTTCCGAGGCCAGCCCGACGAAGGTCTCAAGTGGTGGCGCCGCGCGGCCCAAAAAGCTCCCGAATCGGGAGTGGCCGCCGCGGTCTCGGCAGAGGGGCGCTCGGCCTTCGACGACGCCACCCTCCGCCTGTACCGCAGAGCCATCGACCGAGTGCCCACCGAACCGGCCTTCTCCTACCTGCTGGGCCGCCGGCAGCTCGCCCGGGGTCAGACCGACCGGGCTTACGACACCCTAAAGGTCGGGCTCGAGGTAGCCCGGGAGACCCGCCTACCGTTCCCTCTCCTGTCGCTGACCGCCGCTCAGGCCGCGCTGGAGTCGGGCCAAGCCCCGGCCGCCCGGGAGATCCTAGAAGAGGCCCGGCGACAGCGCCCGGACTGGGCCTCGATCCGAGCCCTGCTCTGGGTAGCCTACCTGGAGAACGGCCGGGAGACGGAAGCCGATCAGGCCCTCCAAGAGACCATGGACTTAGACCCCCGCCCCCGGATCGCGCTGGTGGGCCGCACCCGGGAGCCGATCGTCTGGATCGGCCCCGAGGGCCGAAAGGAGCTGCGCTCCCCTGCCGCGCTGACCACCGTGGCCGGGGATGGGCGCTTCGAACTCGGCTCGGAGACCCTGGCCTACAGCTTGGGCCCCGACGAGGTTCTCACCGTCAAGGCCGGTTTCGACGGGCCTCTACGGGTGGTGAGCCAGGCCCGGCTCCAGGCCACCGTCGGTCAGCTGGGTCAGCTGGCCCCCCCGGTGGTCCTGCAGGATCGGCGCGGTCGTCTCTACCGCCTGGCCGACCAGCTGCTGACCAAACCGATCATCATCTTGTTCTGGCGCTCCGACGATCCCGAGGCGACCCAACAGCTCTCGGCCCTAGGGGCCGCCGCCTCCCGACTGGGGAGCAGTACCGAAGTGGTGGCCGTGCACACCGAACCGACTTTGCAAAAGGATGCGCTGCGCCTGTACCTTAGCCAGCCTTCGAACACGGCCCAGCTGTGGGGCGACAGTAAGACGACCGAAGCCTTCCGCGTGGAGGCGGTCCCCGCGGTCATGGTGATCGACCAGGAGGGGCGCATCATCGAGTATCGCGACGACGTTGTACCGGCCTTGGCCGAGGACCTCCCCTGGCTCGTAGAAGACCAGCTGCTCCGGGAGTAGGGGGGCGCGACTCCTCCCTTCGGCTCGTAGGGAATCGCTAGTGAACCGAGAACGGCATCCGCTATGAGTAAATTTCAAGCCCAGCATCACCCGGCTCCGTTCCCCGAGATCTCCGAGCTGTCCCCGGAACAGAAGGCGGCTCAGCTCGTCATGATCGACATCCCGGACCAGGAGCTCGGCGAGAAGACTCGCGCCCATCTCCAGCGGTATCCCTTCAACGGGATCATCCTCTTTGCTAAGAACGTCCAGGACCGGGCTCAAGTGGTGAATCTGAATCGGCAGCTCAACGAATCCATGCCGCTCGGCCCGCCGCTTCTGACCGTAGACCAAGAGGGCGGCATCGTAGATCGGTTTCGCTTCTCCGAGATGAATCTCTCGCCCGGCGCTATGGCTCTCGGGGCGGCCGACGACCCGGACCTCACCGGCGAGGTCCATCGAGTGATGGGGGCCGAGCTCGCCAGCCTGGGCATCGCGGTGGATTTCGCCCCCTGTCTAGATGTGAACTCGAACCCGGCCAACCCTATCATCGGTGTCCGTAGCTTCGGCGCCGACCCCAAGGCGGTGACCGCGCACGGCC
>CAZDLH010000107.1:0-7308 GCA_964505925.1 uncultured Burkholderiales bacterium | reverse complement strand
CCCTTCGCTGTAGAGCTCCTCGGCCTTCGTCACGAGATACTTGATCTGGGACGGCACCGGGTCTCCATCGATGAAGCCCGATTGGGTGTAATAGTACTCCTTGAGGTTCGGGATCTCTGTTTGAAAGTTTTGAAAGACCTCACGGTACGACTCATAGGCTTCGACGACCGGCTCGAGTTCCGCGTCTTCTTCTAAGAATTCGTGAACCGTCCAAGCCAGATGTTGGAGTATGGGAGCATGATAGTGGGTCTCGGGAACGGGGTAGTCCACCGCCTCCTCGATATCGAGACTAGAGCTGTCCGGGGCCCCTACTGGGGCAGGCTGAAAGAGAACAGCGTTACAGCTCCCGCAATATTTTGAACGATCGTCATTGACTGTCCCACACTGGACGCAAACCATCTTGGCCTCCGTAGCCGCGCTTTGACACCCAACAAAGCAATTCCTCGCCTGGCAACTAGGGACCTGAGGGTCTGCGATGAGCGAGCCCACGAAAAAAAGTCTCCGGAACGCGACCGTTCTCCCGGAGACCTCGTTGAGTGATTGTGGCGAACGAAAGAACGTTCGCCTCCGCAACACTTTATTTAAACCATCGAAGTCCTAAGAGAACATCGGTGGCAGTGCACCCGGCCGCATGGGGCCGTAGCCTTGAGCGCTATTCATGCCCATCGGAGCCATATAGCTGTTCGCCATTCCGCCTACCAGCGCTTGATTCTGAGCCTGCATCATCTGGGTCTGACCTAACAGCTGCTTGGCTGTTTCGGCCTGCGCCTTTTGCATTTTCTTGCGCATCTTGCGCGCGCGGAGACCGGAGAATATCGAGGTTCCTAACTGTAGAACGGTGGGAGCCAACATTAATGCTAAAGGTAGTGCCATCATTTCCTCCAGGGACGATCTTCTGTCTTAATCCTATTATGACGCATCCTGCGGAAAAGTTAAGGGGGTAACGAGAGTTCGTTTGTTAACTTTCTGGACAGTTTAGCGCCCGGAGACGTCTCAACGCAGGTCGACCACCGATCGGATCTTTCCGGTACGTCGCATGCCTTGCAGGGAGCCTTGGTCCAAGAGCGTCACCCTGAGGTCCGAAAGCCATCCGCTCTCCAAGGCTTCTCGTACTTCCGACAGACCCTCGATCAAGCCGTCTCGGATCCCCGACTCCGTCGCCTTGGTCCCTCCCGAAGAGCGCTCCACCTGTATCTCCAGATGGTCTTTTGCGCCCTGCTTCGTGATAACCAAGCAGAAGATATGGCCGACCCCCTCGAGGGTATCCAGGGCTCTGGCCACATCGGCGGGATACAGGTCCGCCGACCCCACCCTCAAGCGGTCCCCGCTTCTCCCCTTCAGTTCGAAAGTCCAACGCGCGCTGTCCACCCATCTCCCGAGATCTCCGGTTCGGTAACGGATGAGCGGCATGAGACGGCGGCCCAAACAGGTGATAGTGATCTCTCCGACGCTTCCTTTTGGGACTGGGTCCCCGGTTTCCGGGTCCAAGAACTCGAGATACTGATAATCGTAGAGAAGATGGTGATGACCGATGGGCAGGTCCAGTGTCTGATACCCGATCGGCCCCGCGTCGACGGAAGCGTACCCTGCGGAAGCGACGGTGGTGGCCCCCAAGATCCGACTCAAATAGGTCCGCGCCTCCCTCGAGAGAGCCTCGCCTCCATACAGCACAGTCCGGGCATTCAGTCGCTGCCCTTTCTCTTCGAGCAGCTCAGCCAGTCGGACCAGTAGCGACGGTAGCCCCAGGAGTACGGTGGGCGGAAACATCTGAAGATAAGAGATGATGCTCTCCGGATCCACATTTCCCGCGATGGGTAGCTTCAGACACCCGATCTTCTCCAGCGCTTCGCTGGCTGCCAGAAAGCTCGTCCACAAGTTCCCAGCCATAAACAGGTTAGCTACCGTATCCCCCTTGCCCACACCAGCCTTTTGATAGATGGCGGCCATGATATCGGTCACCTCCTCCCACTCTTCGAGGGAGTAGAAAGAGAACTTGGGCGCTCCGGTGGAGCCTCCTGAAGCGAACACATAGGCGCCTTCCAGGGGCCCGGTCAAAAGGCTGTGGCCCACGGGCGGGGTGTTGCGACGCAAAGTCTCTGCATCCAGACGAGGAAATCTCGTAAGATCGAGAGCGCCTTGGAGCTCGATCTCCGGTAAGTGCTTGCCGTAGTAGGGTGAACGCCCTCGAGCGACATCGATCAGTGAGGTGAGCCTCTTAGTTTTTGACGGCGGTTCGGGGTTGAGGCGCCGCTCGGCGTCGAAACGCGCCGGTAGGCTCTCGATGGTAGCCCAGCGGACCAGCCGATTGAGCTGAAAACTACCGTCGTGAGGGGCCCCGTGCTTCGGAGCCCACATCTTGCCCCACTCCGTAATTCGATGGAAGCCGAGGTCGGTCAAGCGCAGCCCTAGGTCGCGGTATTCGATCCCGGTGGCCGCCAAGCCCACCGACTGTAGCTGCCGGCGCAGCGGCCTTAGCCTATCGAAAACATCCTCCAAGGACGGGTAGGTCGTCACCAGAAGCGTCCTGTTAAGCGGGTTGTACCAGTCGTGGGACCAGTCCCGACACTGAACGCTCCAACCTAATTCGGGGTGTGCTCTCACATAGCCCTCGCCCCGAAGGGCCCGAAAGCGGGCCAGTTCGTACTCCCGACGCAGGTCGACCGATACATCGAACTCCCACTCGGGAGGCGGCAGCGCACCGTGCACGCGCTCCAGCTCCGCGGCGAGCTTATCGACGAGCTCCTCGATCGATCGGCCATGGCTATCCGGCCAAAGAAGAACCTGAGGAGAGCCACAGGCCCGAGTCTCCCAGCTGACCACATCTTGAATGAGACCACGGATATCCAGGCCTTCGAGGCCATCCTTTGCGAGCCTATCCTCGGTGACCATGGCGAGCGAATAGCGCGGTCCGTAGGGGACCACCCGAGTCCCGCTACCGAGTCCGACCGACCAAGCCGAGATCGCCTCTTCTCCCCCCCAGACCACCACCGCATCCGATTCTCTCTTCAAGAGCTCTTCTAAGGAGGTGCGCTCTTCCGGTAGAGTCAGTACGGCAAACGATCTAGCGACCCGCCCGTCCTTGTCGAACTCCCTGATGCTCTGAGCGAAAAGCAGCGGAAACAGCGGGTCCCCTCTAGAGACCTTGAGAAGGTTGATATTCTTGGTGAGCAGACCGTGAACCAAGGAGTCGACAGCGCCAAGAAAGACGTTTCCTGGACTCACATGCGTGACCACACCGAGAGGGACCGCACGCAGATATCCATCGTATCCCTGTCGCCAGATCCATCCGTCTAGAGCCGCAGACCGCCCCAACTCATAACGAAGCTTGTACTGGAGCTGACTCCGGTCGAGAAGCCTTCCGAGTTCACCCAAGCCGCGCTCTACCATTTCGGGCGAGAAGCCGACCAAAGCAGGGAGCCTCTCCAACGCTTCTCGTCGCAGGGGGTAGTCGGGATCTCTCCAGGCGCGTCCGATTCGGTCGAGAAGGTCTAGCGTTTCTCGTACAGCTACGCTGTTGAGTTCGAGAGAGCGAGCCTGTTCGAGCACACCGGATAGGGTTTCAAAGTCCAAACTGAGGTCAGAAAACTCTCCGAACAGGTAGTGAAAAGTCGCGCTGCTCCGAATCAATCCCCTGCCCTCACTTCCAATGCTTTGATCGCGCACCCTTGATGCTTGACCACTCCTCCTCGGCCGAGAAGCTCCACCACGGGGCTCGAACGACCGCAGTGGCATCCGGGACTGAGTTTCCCCACGTCCGTGGTCATCAGGCTGATAGCCGGATACGAGCGGTGATAGGGCGTCACAAACTGGAGAAGCCCTTTCCGACCGTAAGGAAGAAGTTCGAGCGTTCTCGGGTCCCGAACGTAGACTCGACTGTAACGCGGGACGTGCATGCGGTGGAGTTCGCATTCACTATAAGGGACCCCGTGCTCCACCATACCGTAGAGATCTCTGACGTTAGACATCGGTATCCCTAGCCACTGCCCAACTCTTTCTCGAAATCTCTGCGGCGGGATGGTCTCACCGTCGAACCCCTTCCATCCGCCACCCGTGAGGACATAGCTTCGCGGCCCGAATCTGTAAGGGCGACCACGACGCTCTACGAGTTCGTTCAGCACGGTCCAGGTATGCGCGGGAAAGCCCAAGAGCCTAAAGGGTCTTCCGGAGGCCTCGAACCTGTCTAAAGCCTCCCCTACGCGCTCGGTGGAAAGATGCCAATCCTCGTGCTGGTCGCACCACTCGATCGCATAGAAAACTTCGGCCGTCCGGGTCAAGCCGGTGAGCAGTTTGTCAGAGAATGCGGTCCCAACGTCCTTTGCCACTTCGGGATCGTAAGTGAAGCAGAGATAGTTCGTCTTGCGCTGGTCGACCATTCCGAGGTCCTGATAGATATGTCGAACGATCCGAGCGATTCTCCGAAGCGATGTCCGGTCGAGTTCGATCGCGCTCGTCTGCCCCGCTGTCCCTGAAGAGCGGAGAGTCAGTACGATCTCGTCGTCCTTCACAGAACAGACGCGATGAGTCTTGAGAACCGTAACAAAAAAGGAGGGGATGCGCGGCAGGTCCGTTCCTCTTCTTAAATGCCAAGGGAAAAACTGTTCGGCAAAACAGAGCCGGCGAAAATCTTCCGAACCGAGGAAATGCCAAGCGAACGCCTCTCGCATAGCGCGCAGGAACAGGTTCTCGTCCTTCCTTCCGATCTCGAGCCCTCGCCGCCCCCCGATCAGCGAATCGGTGGCCCCTCGTTCCTTGCG
The DNA here is from genome assembly GCA_964505925.1 of uncultured Burkholderiales bacterium. GTDB lineage: Bacteria > Vulcanimicrobiota > Xenobia > Xenobiales > JADMJV01 > JAEXNA01. The sequence continues at coordinate 2,554 of CAZDLH010000107.1, read as the reverse complement.
CCAAACGCTCTGGGCGCGCCGCAACGCACGCTTCTCCTCGATCGCTAGCGAATCAGGCATACTTTAGCTCTTCCCATAATCGCGTAGTGTAGGTCTGAAAAAATTCCAGAAGGTAGGGTTTGGCTGTAGCGGGCAGCCTGAGCCCATCGAAGTGAAGCGGGACAAAGGTTCGACTCGTCACAATAACGTCCAGACGCTCCCCCGTAAAAAAATCGACCTCAGCAGCTAAAAAGTAAGCACAAGGCAAGAAACCTGCGAGATAAGCAGCGGCTTGCAGTTCGGGGCTGTAGGCGCTGACCAAGAGTTCAAGATAGACAGCCCCCCTTTCCGCGCAGTACTCGGCCACGGAGTTCAACACCGTCACCGGACTAAAGGGCCCAGGGTCGAGCCCCAGGATACTGGAGTGTCCATCCGTATTCTGGTGCGAGAGAAAAACTTTGACCTGCCCCGTCGGATCGCACAGTATCTGATTCGGTTCGTGCAAGGGAAAAAAGCCGTATCGAAGGTTGCGGCTGCTTCTCCTGAGCATCTCGATCCTCTCTTTGTCGACCCCGTCCACTCCGGCTTCAGCTACCGGTCTGAGTTCGACGCGAAGATCACGGTTACGGCGCGCCTCACCGAGGGCCCGACTACAGACCTGGGGCGACTCGAGTTGGAATCGCTCTTGGGTTATCTCATAGAAGCTCTGAAACTCAGGGATCAAAACGGGCTCGGCCCGGCGACGTTCCAGAGCGTGGGGCCCGAGACAGATCTTCAAACCGTGGGTCTCATAGTGACGCACTTTGCGAACGTTCGGGAAGACTCCCACGTCGATGAACCCAAGCTCTAGTAGGTCTTTGTGAAAGGCCGGGGTGACGAACGTTCTCACTACCGCGTAGACCAAGTCGAAGGTCTCACCCTCGAAGAGGAGCATCCTGAGTCCCTCCTCGAGCATCCGATACATCACCTTACCGCCTCGGCGTCCAGACGCTACTACGCCAGCGAAGCTCTTGCCCAATCTATGCTGCGGTTCCCATCCGAAGATCAGCGAGGCGACGACATCCCCCTCGCACTCCGCCAGGAGCCAGATGAAGTTCTCTCCATTTAGGACCTCGGCGCTCCGCTCATCGTCGACCACTTCCGGAAGGGCATACCGGTCACCATAGGTGTCGAAATAGAGCGACCGCAGGGCCGCTCTATCGTCTAAAGTCGCGCGTCTCATAGTGACGATTCGGTCGTCGACCGAGGTCCATTCAATTCTTAGGTCAGGTAGATGGGGCACACTGTCGTTTTTTTGAGACCCGGGGCAGGAAAACCTCTAGCCCTCTTCTCGGCTAAACCTATGAGCGGCCCGACCTCGTCGAAAAACAAAGAGAAATCCTCCCTCAGACAGGGCAGGCTTCGTCGGGATGGAAGAATTTTCACAAACTCGGGATAGAATTCGATCTGATGAAGATTGGGCTGAGACCTGGAAGAGGAACTAATTGGTGAACAGCAACACGCGAAGGCGATGGTGGTGGGGACTGAGTCTGTACCTTCTCCTATTGGGGGCGGTGTCCGGACAGGCTACCGCAGAACAGCCCTTAAAGTTCGAGGGGCCTCAATCCCAGACGATCACCGCCATGGGCAGAAGCTGGACCATCCCGGTCTACCGGGTAGCCGGACACCCTGAACTGATGGCTCCAGCGGATCACCCTGACCTGCGCAGCCTCGCCCGGTCCCTCGGCCGCGATCTCGAATGGTCCGATGAGGAGAACGCGCTGAAAGCCAATACCGGGCGAAGCCTGAGCCTCGGCCGCACCGAAGGGGTCCCCGCCCCTGAAGACAGTAGCCTCGAACCTGTTCCCCCCACGAAGATCGCAGGCAAAGTCCATATCCCTATAACCGCCCTCGGTCCGCTCCTCGAAGCCAAGTCGACGCTCCCTGGCACCAGTCGCAAAGAGGTCACCGTCGAGCCGGTTCTAAGATCCATCTCTTTCGTGGAGGATGGCGATCGTGGAGCGACCTTGCGCCTCGACACCAGCGTCCCCGTGCGCAAGCGGGTTTTCACCTTGAGCTCGCCTTACCGACTCGTCATCGACCTTATGGGGGTGGCCCTAGAGGATCCGAAGTCTCCTCCGAAGCTCGACCACCCCGTCTTGGGCGAGATTCGAGTCGGCCAGTTTCAGCTCGCTCCCTCCATCACTCGAGTGGTCATCGACTACCCCAATGCCGGCCGCCACCAGACGGTCCGCAGCCTCGACCTGTTCGAGCATAAAGTAGCGCTCTCATGGCCTGCCCAGCTCGCAAAGACCCCTTCCATTCAGCCCAAAACCACGCAGACCAGCAGTGCACCTGCGAGCAGCTCCCCTCCGCCGAGCCGACCTCCCGCCCAGGTCGCGAGCACGCCGGAGCAGGCGCCCGTCATAAGACCTGTAGCGCCGGCCACCACCCCCCAAGCAGCTTCCCCGACCGCCGAGCGCCCGGCCGCCCCCTCGCCGCCCGCCACTACCGCTCCGGCCGCCCCCAAAAGACCTGTCCTGAAATCGGTGAACTGGGAAGGCAGCAAGCTCAAACTAGAGCTCAGCGAGCCGAT
>CAZDLH010000106.1:0-7357 GCA_964505925.1 uncultured Burkholderiales bacterium | reverse complement strand
TAGGCGCCGTAGAGAGCCGGGCGGATCAGGCTGTTCATCCCGGCGTCGACCCCTAGGAACTGGTGCTCTCCCTTGCGCTTGGTCTGAGTGACGCGGGTGAGTAGAGCCCCGGCTTGGGCCACGACAAACCTTCCAGGCTCAAGCCAGATCTCGAGCCCGGGGTGGCGGCTGCGCAGAGCGCTCAGACCTTCGGCGAGCTGGCTCAGATCCAAGGGGAGGTCGCCGGGGCGCTCGGGGATGCCGAATCCGCCACCGAGGTCCAGAAACTTTGCCTCTGGGAAATGTTCGAGCTGGTCGGCCAGCACGCGGGCGTTTCGCAGCCACGGCTCCACCGACCGGATGCCGCTACCCGCATGGCAGTGAAGACCGATGACGTCGATCTGGAGCTGCAGCAGTCGGTCGCGAGTCTGGGGTAGAAGCTCTAGATCGATCCCGAATTTTGCCGCACGGCCGGCCGTCTTGACATGCTTGTGGTGCCCTTCGCCTTGGCCCGGGTCGATCCTAAGAACGAGCTGTCGCCCGCTGAACAGGTCTGGGTAGTCCTCCAGGGGCGAGTGATTGTCGAGGGTGACGAAGGTTCCGCGATCGAAGCCTCGGCGGAAATCCTCCGGCCCAGCGAAGTTGGGCGTGTACAGGATCTCTTGACCGGTGAGGTCCGGGAAGAGAGTGAAGAGATGGTCTATCTCGCTGGGAGAAACGCACTCGAAACGCACCCCGTGAGCCCGTACCGTTCGCAGGAGGTCTGGGTGGTTGTTCGCTTTGACCGCGAAGAGAAAGCGGTCGCAGCCGCTGGTGTTCTTCAGCAGAGCGAGCTGATGCTCGACGGTGGGCTTGTGGAGCAAAAAGAAGGGGGTTCGCTGATGGCGGCTCATCTTGAGGAGGGCGTTTCGCTCTCGGATCCACCACTGGGTCTCCTCTTCTTGGGGAACCGTCTCCGAAGAGGCCGGGGCCGTTTTCGGGGCGGGGAAGAGCAAGGCGTGCAGGTCTCGGAGCAGACGTTCGGACTTCGCCTGCTCGAGGACGAAGGTGAGGTTGTTGTCGCTAGCCGATTGGGAGATCAAAAAGACGCGCTCCTCTTGGAAGCGCCCCAAGACCGGAGCGAGCTGGGTTAGGATCGAGCGGATCCGCTGGCCTACCAAGGTGACGGCGGCGCACGGCTCTTCGAGGATCACCCGCCCCCAGCCCGATAGCAGCCGGGTCAGCTCTTCGAGCCGCTCGGTCTGGCACGAGGAGTCGGCGGGGTCCAAGGTGACGGTCACCTCGGACTCCGAAGCGCTCACCTGATCGACGGAGATCTCCAGTTGGGCGCAGGCGCCGAAGATCTTGGCTAGATAGCCCGGCCGCCTCCACATCAAAGGTGAAGATATGGAGAGCAGGCGGACCCCCGTCTTAGCCACGATGGAGCGAACGGCAGGGGCTTGGCCGCTGCGGGCCGGTTCCACTCGGGTAGCCCCCGAAAAACCCTGGAGTAGCAGGGGAACCTTGAGACTGCCCAGATCCAAAATAAAGCCCGGATCGAGCTCTTTGGAGAAGAACCCTATCAGCTCTTGCGCCACCTCGTGGGTGACCGACCGCAGCGCCACCGAGCCGGGAACCAGGCGGCGGGGGGCGGTGAAAAAACGGGGATCGCGATCGAAGAAGACCACCGACTGCAGCTCTTTGCCCCAGGAGTGGGGGGAAGGGGTTTCACTGTAGAGCTCTGTCCGGCCAGGCCACTCGAGCCCCGTCGGGTCCAGATGATCAGGGATGAGCCAGAGAGGCTGTCGTTCTTCGACCGAGGGCAGTAGTAGGCGGTGAGCCTCCTCGAGCTCTCGGGGCTCGAGGAAGCGGCTTAAGATCACGACGTGTTGGGGCATGGCGGCCTCCCTTAGCGCTCCTAGAGAGAGCCTCCTGCGACCTAGGGAGAGCGGGCTGAGTAAAAAGTCTGTACTGATTTTTTCGTGTTTTTCACCGGATAGGGGAATAGATCGGAGCCGTTTAGCGTCTAGAGTGGGTAGCTGAGCCGGGACGGGTGGAGCCCCACGTCACCAGGCATCAGGAAACCAACGCTAGGAGTTACCATGAAGAAGACTGTTCTTGGACTGATCGCGATCACTGTACTGGCGGGAGCTGCGGTCTGGACCGACCGCTTGAATGCGCTACCCTTGACCCCACCCCTCAGTCCGGTTCAACAGCCGATCCAAGTGGCCCAGAATCCCAATGCGGAGGGCTGGACGATCCCGAACCACGACGTCCGGCCCGGAAAAGCTTCGACGGTAGAGCCGGTGGTCGGTGACGACGGAGAGCCGGTGGTCCAGGTCGTACTACTCCTCGATACCTCCGGCAGCATGAGCCCTCTCATCGATCAGGCGAAGACCGAGCTGTGGTCCGTGGTCAATAGACTAGGCGAGTCGCGATACAAGGGGAGAACCCCGAAAGTGGAGGTCGCCCTCTACGAGTACGGCAAGAGCTCCATCGCCGCCGATGAAGGCTACTTAAGAATGTTGGCGCCGTTTACCAACGACCTGGATGGGGTTTCGGAGATCCTGTTCGCCCTGGACACCAACGGCGGTGAAGAGTACGCCTCCTGGGCCATCCGCTCGGCGCTGCAGTCGCTGAAGTGGAAAGAGCGAGACGGCAGCCTACGGATGATCTTCGTGGCGGGCAACGAGGCCTTCGATCAGGGTCCGGTCGGAGTGGATAAGGTTATGGGACAGGCCAATGAGAAGGGCGTTCTGGTCTACCCGATCTACTGCGACGCCGGCTACAGCTCGGATCGGCCGAGTTGGCAGCGGGCCTCGTTGCTGGCTAAGACCGACTTGAAAGTGATCGACCACACCCGGGTGGTGAAAGTTCCGAAGACGCCGTACGACGACGAGATCTCGTCCCTGGGTAGAAAGCTGAACTCGACCTACGTCGGTTACGGTGAGAAGGCCGAGCGGCGGGCTAGGCTGCAGTCGGGCCAAGACCAGGAGGTGGCGCGCTTGGGGGCTGGAGTCTCGGCCGAGCGCAGCGTGGCCAAAGCCTCGGCGAGCTACGATAACTCGAGCTGGGATCTCGTAGACGCTTATCGCGCGAACCCCCAGGCTCTACAGGAGCTGGCCCCCAGCGCGCTCCCGCAGGAGCTGCGCGAGCGCTCCGAGGCCGAGCAGAAGGCTTACATCGAGACCAAAGCCAGCGAGCGAGCCGCGATCCAAGCGCGCATCCAAGAGCTGAACCGCGAACGCCAAGAGTTTCTGGCTAAGCACCAAGAGCAGAGCAGTGGAGGGGCTACCTTGGGGCAGGCCATCGTGACTTCGGTGAAGCAGCAGGCCGGCCAGCAAGGGTTCGATCTGTAGCACGAATCCCCGGGCGCCCATCGGCACCGAAGCGATCGCACCTCCTTGGTAGATAGATCCCCCTCGGCATGGTAAACTTGTCGGAGGGGAGAGCTTGAGAGCTCTAGAGGATGTTCGATGAACCGCTATAGAAGAGACGACACGTTCGCTGGGCTGGGCCTACTCGAGACCGTGGTGGCGAGTATGATCTTCATCAGCGTGGTCGTGGTGCTGGCCACCGTCTGGGCCTGGTATGGCAAGGCGGTGGCCTCTTCGCGATACGTCCTAGTGGGGACCCAACTGGGCGAAGAGCTGATCGAACAGTGCGTGGGCGCCGGGTACGAGCGGGTCGAGCAGCTGGTCACCACGGGAGGAACGCCCCGGGAGGTCACGCTTCGGACTCGGATGCGAGACCAGTGGGTCGAAGTCACCTACCGAACCGTCGTCGAAGTGGAGATGGATTCCGGAGATGAGCTCAAGCGGGTGCGGGTGTGCGTCTCTTGGGAGGACGAAACCGGGCCGGAGGAGATAGCGTTTGAAACGCTTCTTTTTAACCAGAAGTAGGGCCTTGGGGTGCGCTCGCCGGGCCGGCCACTCTCTGGTCGAGGTCATGATCGCATCAGGTATCCTTTTGATCTTGTGCTACGCCTCCTGGCAACTGGTGCGCAACGCCATAGACTACTATCACTCGACCAACGCTACCTTAGAAGCCCAAAGAGCGGTTCTCATCTCGATGAATCGGCTCAGTAAGGACCTTGCGGAATCCCATCGGAATACGGTGGTGATGACCCCGGCCCCCGATACCGAGGAGGAGTGGCTGGAAGGGCCTCCGCCCGGGACGCGTCCCGGGATCCTGTTCGCCACCCCCCGGACGGAGAGTGGAGGCTTCGAGTTCGACCCACACGGCCGTCTGATCTGGCAGGCTTTCCTATGCTACTACGTGGACGAAGTGGCTCACGATGCCTCGACCGACCAGAAGATCCCGGCGCTGATCCGGGTTCGGCGCGAGCTCTCGGCGACGGAGAAGTCGGTGATCCCCCCGGACCCGGTGAGTCTAGGGCTCACCGTTGAGGGCCTCTCTTCGGCGCCGGCTCCGGATTCGGTTCAGGTGGTGGGGCGATGGGTGGCCAACTTTCAGAGCCTCACCGCCCGGGAAGTGACCGCGAGGGCCGGAGGGACCGAGGAGTCCTTCGGCTCCCGGGTGGTGCAGGTGGAGGTCTTGGCCAAGACCTTCTATCGGACGAACTTTGCGGTGGAGGCCGAGACCTCCGTCCTGCTGCGAAACTAGTCGCTGGCGCCTGCGTTCACCTTCGAAACGGCCCGGTCTACGCTAGCCCCCATACTACGGTGGTGCGACAGTGGAGACCCCGGTCGGCTCGAGGCGTCTGTCGGGCATACTTTCCGCTGGCCTGGGCTTGGGGCTCTCCGCTGCTGCCTGGCTGAACCGGCAGCCTTGGTGAAGAGTAGAGCCTTCGAGCGCACCTGGCGAGGGCACTCGAGGCTTAGGAGGCGTCGAGGTCCCTAGGGCTACTCTAGTTCCATGACCGCTTGCTCTTCGCCGCCACCGCCACCGCCACCGCCGCCACCGCCAGTGTCGCCGCCACATTCGGGCGTGTGCCCGCCGATCTCTCCACAGGCTGTGCACTGTCCGGGCGGGTCGTCATCCCCTTCCTCAACCAGGCACAGTCCTGTGTGCCCGAGAGGACCGCCGCACTCACACAGCTCCTCGGGGTCGCCGAACTGCGAGCAGTTCGTCTGGTGCCCTTGGACGGCCAGGCACTCCTCGCATCCGAGAGGCCCGGTCCACGAGGGGCAGTCCACGGAGTGGGGGTCCACCTGGCCGCAGTCAGGGCAGGCTGCCTCTTGACAGTCTCCGGCATGACCGAAGTCCAAGCCGCACGGGCACCAGAGGGGGTCGAGGGGGTTCGGCTCTATCTCCATATCATCGCGGGGGATGATGTGCTCGCTACCCTCCAGGTTGGGCTCGGCGAAAAAATCGCCTCCGCCGCGGGGACCGGTTTGCGGGCTCTGTGCGAGTTCCAGAAGGGAATCAGGTCGGTCCGTTTGGGGAGCTACGTCCCCGGGTTGCTGACTGGCCTCCCCTGCGGTGGCCTCCTTGAGAGACAGAATATCCCAGGCCGTTCGGCCGTGCATCGCCAGGCCCAAAACGGAGGTGTCGTAGTGAATTTGACTGTCGCGAACGGTGACCTTTCCGGCGATGATGCCGCCGAACAGTCGGCTACCCTCGGTCACCTGGACCTTGAGACCTTTGCCCGCCACGAGGGCGTGGAGTTCACTGCCGCCAGACAGAGTGAAGGTGGCACCGGGCGTTACCGAATAGATCTGCAGCCGGCGGGGGTTCGACTCTGTGGCGGGCGGTTCGTTGGTGTTGAACTTGACGTTGTTCAGGTCGATGTCGCCGGCTACGTAGAGTACGACCGGGAACTCGTCGTTGGCGTGGACGTTCACCACCAGGGTCTCGCCACCAGCGAGGTTGTCGTTATGCTTGCCGGCCAGGTTGCCAGCGATATAGTACTCGCCGGAGAAGAGGTTGGTGGCCAGGTCCCAGGTGGGGTTGTTGGCCTGGACGGTGAGAGAGTTGAAAGACATCCGCTGGGGCAGATGGCCGTCGAGGGGCTCGACTTCCCAGGGGAAAATGTAGGAGCCGTCGCTGCCGGTGTCGGGGTCGAAATACGGGATCGTCAGGGGACCCCCCGAGGAGCTGCCGATGGAGTGTTGATTCTCTAAGGGTGTGTGGAAGGTGAACAGGTCGACCTCTTCGTCGAGCTTCAGGAGGTCACCGGTTAGGGTTCCTCCGCCGTTGGTGAAGTTCGTGTTGGGCTGGCCGTCCAAGCCGATGTACGCGTTGCCGTCCACCCAGCTGCCGCTGCCCACCGAGATGGCACCCGCAGAAGTGCTGTTGGTGCCCAGGTGGGCCTCCCGACGAGCCTCGCTGCCGGGGGCGGAGGCGGTATTGTCGTAGCCGCGCGTCGAGTCGTAAGAGTTGACCGTACTAGCACCGATGATCTCGATCGAGTCCTCAGCGAAGATGGCGTGATCGAACTTGGGGCGGGCTCGGCTCACCAAGGCGATCAGAGCGGAGTTCTGATAGCTGCCCACATCCCCGAGGTAGCCGTGGGATCGGACCCAGGCAGCCCCCGGAGGGATCCAGGTGTTGTCCGGAGCTAGGGTAGCCGAGCCGTCCTGACTGAACACGTTGTTGTGCACTTCGATGCTGTAGCGGAGTTCGCCGTTTTGTCCCAGTTGGGCCGTGTACTCCTCGGTAGAGAATTCGGGGTCCTGGTCCAGGAGCGCTAAGCTGCTCTGGACCCCAGCGTAGGCGGCGAAGCGAGCTTGCCTCTCCCATGATTTGGCCGAAGTGGCCTTCAGGTTCTCTAAGGCGAGAGTCCCGAAAGAGGCGACCACGATGGCTACCACCATCAGGATCACCATAACGACGATCAGAGCCATCCCTCGCGGTTTGCGAGCGCTCTGTGCCCCCGGAACTCTCATCTTGGACCTCCCACCTTTATCTGCCCGCGTGAGGTCTATATCACCTCAAGGCACAATTGTAGCAGATCTCCACCGTCCCTGACAGTTTACAGTGGATATCTGTCTCGATTTGGGGGGGGGAAGTTTCAGTCTTTTTGACTTTGGCTCTTCAGTAGGTCTCGGATCTCGCCGAGAAGGACCTGCTCGGCGGGGATGGGTTCCGGTTCCGGCTCCACTTCAGCGATCTCTTCCGCTTGGGACTCCCGCAGTCTGTTGATGCCGCGGACGACCATGAAGACCGCGAAGGCCAGGATCAAAGTGTTCAGGGCGACGGTGGCGAACTGGCCGACGACGTTCTGACCGTTCAACCGAAGAAGAGGGAGCCGCGAGGCATGGCTGAGGAAACGATCCGCTCCGAGATCACCGGGACCGTGTGGAAGATCGAGATGGCCGTCGGCGACGCCGTGGCGGAGGACGACGTGCTCATGATCCTCGAGTCGATGAAGATGGAGATCCCGGTGCTCGCCCCCGGCCCCGGCACCCTGTCGGCCATTCTGGTCGAGGAGGGC
>CAZDLH010000105.1:0-7358 GCA_964505925.1 uncultured Burkholderiales bacterium | reverse complement strand
ATCCAAGCTTTAGAATTTCTGGGCGTTATCGAGATCGAGCCGAGCGACCCGAAGAGCCGAGCGTACCGGGAAGCGCACGAAGTGCTGGAGATCCTGAAGAAAGAGCTGGTGGGTTCGGAGATCCTAGCCATCGGTGAGAACCGTCTCAGCTTTCGCCGTAAGGGCGGAGCCGAGAGCACTCTTTCGTTGGTGGATGGGAGCTTCACAAAGCGGTGCGGCTCGCTCGAAGAGTCGCTAGGTACGCTGGGGGTGGAAGGGGAGTTCCATTCCCGCTTGCGGACCTCTAGCCTAGAGGTGCTCATCAAAGCGGTGGCGATGGACGGGCAAGAGCGAGCGGAGCACCGTATCCAGGTGCGGCTCGGGGTGGCTGGCCAACCGAGACCCGATACCGCACATCCCTCGCGGGATACGGCGCAGGCTCGACTCATCCCGTAGACCCAGAAACGATTCTCGCCTTCTAAATTGAAGGATATTCCATGGGCTCCTGAGAAAAAATCCCTGTTAGACCCACTGTGCGGTGCGGTCGGCTAGAGGTAGGGTTTCCAACATTGCATCTCAAGAGTCTCGAACTATTCGGCTTTAAGACCTTTTCTCGCAAAACGGTGATCGACTTTCCGCATGGCTTTATGGCGGTGGTGGGTCCCAACGGGAGCGGCAAGAGTAATCTGACCGACGCCATCCGCTTCTGCCTTGGCGATTCGGGGGTTAAAGCTCTGCGCGCCACCAAGCTCGATGAGCTGATCTTCGCCGGTACCCCGGAGCGTCCGCCCGCTCCTTATGCTGAAGTGACGGCGGTCTTCTGCAACGCCGACGGTAGACTTCCCGTGGATCTCGCTGAAGTGGCCATCACTCGACGCCTGAGTCGAGACGGCGGCTCGAAGTTCGCTATCAACGGGACCACCTGCCGCCTTAAAGATGTCCACGAGATGCTGATGGGGAGCGGGATCGGTCCCGGTAGCTTCTCGGTGTTGGGGGGCAAGGAGGTCGATCGGGTCCTCTCGAGCGATCCAAAAGACCGGCGGATGATGCTCGAGGAGACCGCTTCGGTCAATCGCTACCGTCTCCGGAAGAAAGAGGCCAAGCAGAAGCTCGAGCAGACCGAGGACAACCTGGTTCGTCTGCGGGATATTCTGGGCGAGGTGGGAGAGCAGCTCGAAGAGAGTAAAAAGCAGCTCCAGCGGTACGAGCGGTATCGAGCTAGCAAAGAGGAGTTGGGCCTTCTGGAGCGGCAGGTCGCGCTGCACGAAGTGACCGAGATGCGGGCCAAGGTGGAGCGGCTGAGTCAGCAGCTCGCTACCGCAGAAGGGGCTCTAGACGAAGCGAGAGTTCGGGAGAACGCCGCCCGGAGCGCTCTAGACGGCATCGCTGTCGAGAAGGAGTTCGCCGACCGGGAGCGGGAGAAGCTCTCGGCCACCCTGTCGGCGCTTCGCGAGCGGGCCTCGGGTACGGAGGTGGCTAAAAGAACGCTCGCGGATCGACGCAAGCAGCTGGAGCAGAGCCTCGACCACAGCGAACAGCAGCTGCATACCGGCGCTGATCGCGTCGACGCCCAGCTGGCCCACCTGGGATCGCTGTCGGAGCGCCGGACCGAACTCAACTCCGAGCTGGATCGAGCCCGAGCGCATCTGCAGGTCATGCTCGAAGAGCTGGTTCGCCTCCCGGAGGAGGCGGGCGGCCCCGAGGCTGTCGAGCTGAAGCTGCAGCGGGAGAATTTGGTGGCCCGGCAGCAGCGCCTCCGGGAAGAGGAGACGCAGGACCTGGCCCAGGCCCACGGCGACAGCGATCGCAAAGAGGAGCTCGCCTTCCGCCGCAGCGAGCTTTTAGAGAGCGACGGCCAACGAGAGCCGAGCAGCGAGTCCGTCGAGTTTTTCGACCTGGACGCTCTGGAAGCCGGACACGAAGAGGTCAAAGAGAAGCTGGAGCGCCTCAAGGAGCAGCGCCATCGGCTCCAAGCCGAACTAGAAGAGCAGATCGTGAACGGTCGCGAGCTGGAAGCGCACCGCCGACCGATGGTGGGGCGGATCGCCGAGCTGGAAGCGCTGGCCTTGGATCGGAGCAGCCTCCCCCCAGCCGTCCGAGCCGTGATGCGCTGGAACGCCCCGGGCGTGGTCGGACTCCTCGGCGAGCTCATCAAGGTGCCGGAAGGCTTGGAGGCCGCGTTCGAAGCGGCGCTGGGCGGGGCCATGAACAATATCTTGACCCGAGACCGGGAGACCGCTTCGGAACTGGTGGGACGGCTGAAGGCCGAGCGTTTGGGGCGGGCCACTTTTTGGCCCCTGGACCTCAGTCGTAGAGATCCTCGCCGGCCGGATCTTCCGGGCCGCCAAGGAGTGGTAGGGTGGGCCCTGGACCTGCTGGACTACCCCAAAGAGATCGAGTCGGTCTTAGCCCAGGTCCTAGGGCGAACGGCCATCATGGAGAGCATGCCCTCAGCGCTGTCGCTGTACGAGCGCTGCTCGGGCTCGCGGCCGCATCTGGTCACCCGGGGCGGTGAGTATCTGAACCCCTCCGGCGCCCTGACCGGAGGGAGTCAGCGCTCGGATCGCTCCAGCCTCTTAGCGGCCCGGGGCAAGCTCCATCAAGCCAAACAGGATCTCGCCGAGCTGGAGCGCGCCTCGGTGCGGATCGTGAGCCGGATCGAGAAGATTCAGAACCGACTCCAGGAGACCGAACAGGCCATCACTCGACGGCAAGAAAAGTTGGAGGAGCTGGCTGCGACGCTGACCCGGGGGCGGGTAAGAGATCGGGAGGCGGCCCGCCAGAAAGAGCGCCTAGCTAGCGAGCAGGCTCGGCTGGACACCGATCTCGAGAAGCTTCATCAGCGAGAGCAGGAGCGCCGAGAGCGTCGAGTCGAGCGGGAACGCCAAGAGTCCGCCATCCAGGAAGCGCTCCAGGAGGTCCAGGCGCGGCTATTAGCGTTCAGTCGCCAGCAAGACGAGCTGAGCCAGCGCCGGGACTCCCTCATCCGCGAGCGTATGCAGGCGGAGATGCGGGTCGAGCGGGCCCAGGAGCGGCTCGCCGATCTCGAGCGTGAGAGCCGTCGGGAAGAAGAGCGCCTTCAAGATCTTAGGGGCGACCGGAGCCGCTCCGAGCAGGATCTGGCTCGCGCCCGGGAGGGGCTGGAGGCTCTGGCCGGAGAGGCTGCCAGGCTGGAGCAGGAAGCGACCGATCTGATCGATCGAGTGGAGCGTATGACCGTTCAACTCAAAGAGGTCCGCCTGTCTCACCAAGCCATCGACCAGAAGGCCGAAGGTCTGCGCCAAGAGTACGCTCGGGCTAGCTCGACGGCAGCCAAAGAGAGCTCGGAGCTCCATCGTCTAGAGCTAGAGAAGGCTCGGACCGCTACTCAGTACGAGGAGGCGCTGGAGCGGATCAAAGACGGTCGCTCGGAGACCGAGCAGCTCCTCTTGAACGCCGAGCGAACCGAACCGCTCTCGCCCGAGCAGCTGATCGGCGCAAAGGCTCGGATCGGAAGACTGCGGCACTTTCTGGACAACTTCGGAGGGGTGAACCTAGGGGCGCGGGAGGATTTCGAGCGCCTCTCGGAGCGCTACTCGGGCCTGGATACACAGATCCGAGACCTAACCGAGGGTAAAGAGAGCTTGCGGACCATCATGAAAGAGCTCGATCGCGCGACGACCGAACTCTTCTTGGAGACTTTCGAACGGGTGAACGACACCTTCGGCCGTCTGTTTTCCGATCTCTTCGGAGGAGGTCGAGCTCAGCTCGTGCTCTGCGACCCCGAAGACTCGTTGGATTCCGGGGTGGAGATCATGGCGTGTCCTCCGGGCAAGAAGCAGCAGAACATGATGCTGATGTCCTCGGGGGAGCGGGCGCTGTCGGCCATCGCCTTTTTGATGGCGCTGCTAGCCTGTAAACCCAGCCCTATCGTGATCCTCGATGAGCTGGATGCTCCATTGGACGAACGCAACGTCGAGAAGGTGGCCACGCGACTACTCGAATTCTCCACGAGCTCCCAGTTTCTGGTGGTGACCCATAATCGGAAAACCATGGAGTTTGCGGATCGTCTTTACGGGGTGACTATGGTCGAGCCGGGGATCTCCCAAGTGTTGTCGGTCGAACTGGCCCAGGTAGAAGAGAAGTTAGGGAGTTTGGGATGAAGTTAGCCGCGATCCTCAGCGAGCGATTCGTGTTGATGGTCTCGCTCCCCAAGAACGATCCAGAGCTCGCCCGGGCGGCGGTCGAGGCCGGGGCGGACTGCCTGAAAGTTCACCTCAACTGTCATCATTTCGCTTCCGATACACGGTTCGGTAGCTGGTCGCAAGAGCGGGAAGCCCTAGCGGAGATCCGAAACGCTATCGGAGGGGTGCCTCTGGGACTAGTCAGCGGTGAAGAGGTACAGCCGAGCGATGAGGACTGGTCGGAGATCCGTCAGTTCGGGTTCGACTTCTGGGACCTCTTCTGTCGCTTCACTCTGCCGGAGTACCTAGGCTTCGACGATCTCGGTAAGATGGTGGCCATCGATTCCGCGTGGACTCCGGACCTCGTGCGCTCTCTTGCTTCCTTCGGGGTGGACGTGATCGAATCGTCTATCGTTCCTAGAACTCAGTATCGCGGGGGGCTCACGCTCGAGGATCTCGCCGCTTATCATAAGCTGGCCCAGTGCTCTCCCATCCCCATCTTGATCCCGACCCAGAGAGCGGTTCGGCCGCAACAGGTGGGTTGGCTTCGCCGAGCTGGCGCTGCGGGGGTCACCATCGGAGCGGTGGTCACGGGTCTCGAGGTCGACAGTCTCCGAGAGGTAACTTCGAGTTTCCGGGCTAGCATCGATAGCCTATCCTGAGGGATAGACCCGATCCGGGTCCACATAGCATCCCGCCGGATAGCGGTAGTGAATCCGAAGGGTAGTCGGCGCTTCTTCGGTTAGCTGCGTATCATAGCAATGAAGACGCAAGCTAATCTAGGAGGATACGACAATGAAACTCAATGCATGGAAAACTTTCGGTGCAGCCGTGATCGCTGGAATGCTCACTTTGGGTGGGCCGGCCACCGCCACGCCCGTTCTGGAGATCGAGGAGATCGTGGTGAACCAGAACGTGACCGGGGATAATCTCGACGAGATAAATATCCGAGTCAATACGACGAATGTGGGGACCAGTATCGCCGAGAACCCGGTGATCCATCTGTGGGTGCGGGAGAACGCAGCCGCAGAGTGGAGACTGCTTAGGACCTGGGAAACGACCCCGGATCTAGAGCCGGGACATCGACTCTCGAGGGACTTCTTCGCTATCGGAACCGGTGAGTTTGATCCGGCCCTCTTCTCTCCTTCCTTCGAGGTTCGAGCTGAAGTGGTAGCCGATGGTGATGTAACCGAAAGTCGGGAGTTGGTCCACATCGAAGACTAGGCTTCTCGCGCTCCGTGAGCACGGCCTAATCTTTTCGATAGGACTGTCAACCAGAGAGCTCCGCTTCCGAAGCGGGGCTCTCGCCGTTTATTTTGGGATCGGTACCCCGGGCGAAAGCGGCCATTCGAAACACGTCGTGGAACTTGCCATCCACGAAGAACTCGTTTACGAGCAGACCCTCCTGAGTGAATCCCGCCTTTTCGAAGCTGCGCTTAGCCCGCGGGTTCAGGGCGCTGACGTACAGATAGGCCTTGGCTAGCCCCAACCGCTCGAAGGCGTACTGGAGAATGAGCCGACAGGCTCTGGTCCCGTAGCCGCGGCCTTCGATGTTCTCCGCACCCAGTAGGATGCGAAGCTCTCCGTTGCGGTTCACCCAGTGGATATTGTGGAGCCAGACGTTCCCTAGATAGCGGTCTTCGGAGAGTTCGCGCACCGCGAACACCACGCAGTTCTCATCGCTGATCGTCTGTTGGTACCAAGACTGGTGCTGCTCTTGACTTACCGGTTTGGCCCACCCGAGTAGTCTCGCGAAGGCCTCGTCGTTCACCCAGTTTCGGTAGACTGCAGCGTCGTCGGGTTCGAACGGCGCTAGACCTATCACTTCATCGCAGATAAACATGGGGGGTCTCACATAAATTTCATGAGGCTCTCGGCCTTTGTCAGGATCTTTTTCTCGTTTAAGTAGGAGAGTCTCCTGCGGGCCACCCCGACATCGAACCAGGCGACTGCGTCGGCCTCCTGGTCCCTCGGCTGGCAGTTCTCCTCCATCAGTCTCATCAAGAAGAAGGTGACGGTCTTATGGTAGAACGTGGAGTTCTCTTTGAGGAAGAAATAGTACTCGATGGCTTCGAGTTTCTCGAGGACTTCACCCCGATGGCCGGTCTCCTCTAAGATCTCTCGTTCGGCGGTCTGTTCTAAGGTCTCGCCGGGGTCTACTCTTCCTTTGGGGAAGGCCCAGATCCGTCCGCTCTTCTTCGATACCAAACAGACCTGGGTTCGGTTACCCCGCTTTTTCACGAGGAGGCCGCCCGCCGAGTGCTGCTCGGCTTTTTTGCCGCCGAAGAAGGCTCTGGGTCGGGCGGCCTGTTCGCCGTCCCGCCGATCAGTCAAAATCGAGATCCTCTGTAGGCTGGCGTCTGAACTGAACGTCTCGGGCGAAACTCAGGTCGAAGAAGACCCAGCCGTCGGCGGAGTCCACACCGCCGTTGCGCGTATAGAGGATGCGAGAGATCCCTGGATAGACGCGAATAGGGCGGCGCTCTCGGCTTTCGGCGTGGGCCTGAGCCCGGTAGTTTCGGACGATAGTGCGGATCAGGTAGGGGTGGTACTCGTACATCATCGGCACCACGAAATCCACTGGCCAGTCCAGCCAGGCCTGGGCGGAGTAGTCGTTGCCGGAGGTGCGGAAACGGTTCACATCGCGATCTCGGTAGTAGAGCGGAAGGACCGCAGCCGAAAGGGGAAACCTTCTGGGTAGAGCCTCCCGGATCTCGACCACCAGACTCCGGAGCGCTTCTCTGCGCTCTCCTAGTCGCGCCTGGAGAGCTCGGTACTCTCGGAGCTGCTCGGGATCGCTGGCACTAAAGTAGCGAAATGTGCCGTCGACCACGGTGGAGACGTCGCCCAGACCTTGTCCGTCCACAGGATAGCGAACGTGATCGAGGTGGAGCCCCCCTAGTCCGGGATGGTGCACCACGATATTGCGGCAAACCTCCACTAGGATAGAGCGCACTTGAGGGTCTTCCGGATTCACGTAGATAGGTCGTAGGCGCTTGCCTCTGGGGGCAGGGAAGGGGTCGTCATCGCTGGCGATCAAGAGAAAGCTCGGCCGCTCCCCGCCCGCTTTGAGGATGCGGCTTATCAGAACTCCGATCGGCCGCCCGTTCGGTGCGATCCCGGCTTGCAGGAGCAGACTCTCCAGGGCCGGGATCTCCAGCCCTTCGCCAAAGATAGATGCGGCCCGCTCCAGCAGCTCCGGAGTCACAGCCTTGT
>CAZDLH010000104.1:0-7388 GCA_964505925.1 uncultured Burkholderiales bacterium | reverse complement strand
GTCACCGTCCCCCCGGTGCTCGGCTCCCGACCGTACTTGAGTTCGTGACGGACCCATGCCATCGTGTCGAAGACTCCAGCCTCACAGGCGTAGTGGGCTTGAACGGCGCGTTGGGACCGAAGAAAACTGTTGGCCTCCACCGGTATGCACTTCACATAAGCCAGAGCCAAGAGGTTGAGGAAAGCCATCATAAATAGACCCAGGTACAGCACCGTGCCCCACTCGGCTCGACGAACGCTACGGTCTCGTGTGGAGGGCTTCAAAGCTTACGCTCCTCTCTTCGTTGTTCTCGCTCCAGAACACCTCGGCGCGGATCAGCAGCACCTCGTGGTCGTACTCTTCGGCGTCGTCTCCCACCCGTCGGATCGAAAGGCAACGCTGGAAAGCCGAGTCGGCTTCGAAGTCGGATTGAAACGGCCAGGCGTCGAGAGCCCGGCGCTCGTGGGGGAGGTCGTTGAGCCCGCTGTAACCGCTGGGCGGAACGGCACCCGAAGAGAACCCTAAGTTGCGACTCCTTATCAGCTCGATCAGGTGGATGGAGTGCCCCATCGCGAGGCTGCTCATCTCACTGCTCCTACTGGCTTTCACTCCGTAGGCCAGCACGCTGACCAGCCCCAGAAGACCTAAGGACACAACCCCTACCGTGATCAGCAGCTCGAGTAGTGAAAAGCCGCGGCCTTTTCGAGTCACATCTAAGAGTCGCCCTTTCACAAAACATCCTCCCTTCTCTCATTCTTCGCACACCAGAGTCGAGGACCTTCGGGATGGGGAGTTTCGGCCGGGCTCCGGTGAACCCTGACAAGGACTCCTTAAGCCCCGAACGAAAATGCCATCCATGAGCCTACGCCCCACCCCCATCGCCCTAAAGGCGCCCCAATTCGACCCCGGACCGTTCTGCGGAAGCGCTCTCCCCCCACTGGGCTGTGGCGCCCACTTCGGCTGGCCTTACGCGGACCGGGAGGGTTTGAGGCCATGAAGATCGGCATCCTACACGGCGACCGCGAGAGTTTTCCCCAAGCGGTTCTCGAATCGTTGAACCGGTCCCACCCCGGAAGCTGCTCCTATCTCTGCGTGGGAGCTTTAGATCCGGCGGCCCCGGAGTCCAACGGCTGGAGATGGGATCTCATCGTAGACCTCTTTTCGACCCGCATGCCCTTCTACCGAGAAGCCCTCTATCTACTGGAGCAGTCGGGAACCTCCCGCATCCTCAACAGCCCAACCTTGCTGCGATCTCACAATCGAGCTACCGTGCGCCGCATCGCCAAAGGGCTCGGCTTCCAGGTGGCTTCCGCTGTTCTGCTTCCTGCCAAGACTCCGCCGAAGGCCCTAGGTCCGGAAGGGTTCGTCAATCTCCGCTATCCCCTCGACTGGAAGGCCGCTCTAGAGACCGTCGGACCCTTCCCGCATCTGCGGCCTCTCGACTTCAACGGCGACCGGGGCTCGATAGTTCAAGACGTAGGGAACCTATGGCGGCGCTACAACGCCTCCCGCAAGGTGCTCCAGGAGCTGGTCTCCTCACCGAAGACCGATGAAGTGTATCGGGTCTTCGTCGTGGGGAAGGGTCGCTTCGTCCGGCAGGTCGAGTCCCTCACCCACCAGCTTCTCCCGAGCCGCTCCCTCGAGCCGGACCTAGAGCGGCTGATGATCGAGGCTGCCGATACGCTCCTCGAAGCGATACCGGCCTCCATCGTCGCCATCGAGTTCGGCCTGCACGAGGATGGACTCGAGTTCCTAGACTTCGATCCGGTTCCCGAGCTCGAATGGTGGAGCCTCGGAGAGTACGACTTCGCCCGCTCCGTCCGCGGATTGACCGAGCTTCTGAAAGAAGAGCTGACCTCCGGCCCGCCGGGGGAAGTTTCTCCTGGCAGATAGAGGAACCGCATTAAAAAGGCGAAGACTGAGCCACCTTCACGTATAGGGAGAGACCACCTTTATGACACTCAGAAACAAACCCAAGACCGACGGCGTGGATGCCGCCCTAGCCGCAGCAGCTCGCGAGGCCGATCGGCTGACCGCCATCTCCTTCTATAATCGCCTGCTGGAGCGAACGGACTTGGCGGAGTTCGCGGAGAGTCTCCAATCGGAGATGCGCGAGCGTAGAGTGCTGTTTGGAGACCGACTCCTGTGCCCTTTTCTACGACCGAACTTCGTCGGCCGGGAGCAGCTCGATCTCTTAGCCTCGGCGGTGCGGGGTGTGGTGGGGGCTATGAACGTGCTCTCGCCGAGGATCATCAACGAGCCGGAGCTTCAAGACTTTTTGGGAATGACCGAAGAGGAGCGCCGACTGGCCGCCCCGGAACCCGGCTATCCCGACCTATCGGTCTCGAGTCGTCTCGACAGCTTCCTCCTGGGCGGAACCGTCCGCTTCGTGGAGTACAACGCTGAGGTGCCTGCGGGCATCGGCTACAACGATATGATGAGCGACGCTTTCTTGAATACCTCGGTTATGAAGGAGTTCATGGAGTACCACTCCGCCTCTCCCCTCTACACTCGCGACGCCCTACTGACGGCTCTGATCGACACCTATCGCCGGTGGGGCGGTAAGGACGAGCCGGTGATCGGTATCGTGGACTACGACGATCTCCCGACCATTCATGAGTTCGAGATCCTGCGACGCTATTTCCACGATCGGGGCTACAAGACGGTGGTCTCAGACCCGCGCAAGCTCCACCTTAGAAACGGCGATCTTTACGCCGGGGACCAGAAGATCAATCTGGTCTACCGGAGGCTGCTGATCAACGAGATGCTGGAGCGTTACGACACGGCCAAGCCGGTTTTCGAAGCCTACGAGCGCGGTACGGTCTGCGTGGTCAACAGCTTCCGCTCCAAATATCTGCACAAGAAGGCCATCTTCGCTTTGATCACCGACCCCAAGTACCAGGACGGCATGACCGAAGAGCAGCTCTTCTCGGTCTACACCCACGTCCCGTGGACCAGGAAAGTCGAAGACGTCTCCACCACCGACCCCGAGGGCAATCCCATCGATCTGCTCTACTTCATCCGTAAGAACCAGAAGGACCTGGTCATGAAGCCGAACGACGAGTACGGGGGCAAAGGGATCTTCGTGGGCTGGGAGCTCGACGATCGGGAGTGGGATAACGCTATCCAGACCGCCCTCTCCGAGTTCTATCTGGTGCAGACCCGAGTGGAGGTCGCCCGGGACTCCTACCCCAGCTGGACGGACAGCAGCCTCCAGTGGGGCGAGTACACGGTGGACCTAGACCCCTTCGTCTTCCACGGGGAGATCGAAGGGCTCCTGACCCGACTGTCGGCGACCGCTCTTTGCAACGTGACCGCCGGGGGCGGCGGGGTCCCGACCTTCGTTCTCGACTAGACGGACCAGGTGACGGACCGAGCTCTCCCAGCCGTAGGCTGCGACACGGGCGGGACCTTCACCGACTTCGTTCTCTATCTGCCTCGGCCCGGAGGAGGTCGTCTCGAGGTGCACAAAACCTCGTCGACCCCTTCGGACCCGGGGCGGGCCGTCCGAGAGGGTCTGAGCGCCCTGACCCCGGACCGCGCCGGAGACCTTCACTACTCCGGCACCGTGGCCACCAACGCTTTCCTCGAAGGCCGCACCGAGCGCTCTGCTCTACTGGTGACCGAAGGCTTCGGCGACATTTTAAAGCTGGGGCGGGGAGAGCGCACCGCGCTGTACAGCCTGAACCCTCCGGAGCGCGAAGCCTGGAGCGATCGGGTCGAGGTCTTCGAAGTACGGGAGCGGGTGCGGGCCGACGGAACCGTCGAGAGGGCGCTAACCGAAGACGAAGTCGAGCGCCTGCTCCGAGAGCTCGCCGCTCGACCGCACCTAGGGGCGGTCGCGCTGTGCCTGCTCCATTCCCACCTGAGGCCCCTTCACGAAGAGCTCCTATCCCGAGCTCTTACCCGGAGCGGCTACCGGGTCTTCCCCTCCCACCTGATGGCGCCCGGCCCGGGCGAGTACGAGCGAGCCTGCACCTCGGTGGCCGCCGCCGGGCTCAGCCAGATCGTCTCGGAGATGCTGCGGGAGCTCGACCGAACCTTATCCCGATGGCGACTCGCGCTGGTCGGCTCCTCGGGGGCGCTACTGACCCCTCGGGAGGCCGTCGACGCGCCGTTTCGGCTGGCTCTTTCCGGCCCCGCCGCCGGGCTCCGGGGCGCCCGAGAGGTGGGGCAGAGCTGTCAACACAAAGACCTGATCACGCTGGACATGGGGGGGACCTCCACCGACCTAGCTCTACTAGAAGATCTCCAGCTCCCCTTCACTTGGCAAACCCGCATCGGCGATGTCCCGCTGCGAGCCCCTACGCTCGAGATCCACACCGTGGGGGCCGGCGGCGGCTCCTTGGCCTACGTCGACGCAGGTGGGCTGCTCCGGGTCGGCCCCCGCTCGGCCGGCTCTCATCCGGGGCCCGCCTGCTACGGCCGGGGCGGGACCGTGGCCACCGTTACCGATGCCCTGCACTGGATGGGTCTACTGCCCCCTAGCCTCGGCTCCGACCGACTCGAGCTAGACGACGGAGCCTGCAGAGCGGCCCTCACCCCTTTGGCCGACCAGCTCGGCCTCTCGCTCGACGCCGCAGCGCTCGGCATCCTCGAGGTGGCGCTCGCCCACCTCGAGCGAGCGGTACGCCAGGTCTCCACCGGCCGCGGGCGCAACCCCCAACGGTTCACCCTCTTGCCCTTCGGCGGGGCCGGCCCTATGCTGGCCTGCTGGGTGGCCGAGCGCCTAGGGATGAAGAGCGTACTGGTGCCGGCCTGGGCCGGGGTGCTCTCCGCCTGGGGGGCGCTGACCGCCCCCTGGGAGACCGAGCGCTCGGCAGCGGTTCCCCCTGAACTGCGAGGGGACCCCGCGTCGGCGGCCCGGACCTACGACCAGCTGGAACAGCAGGCGCTGGAATCGGCTCCCCCGTCGATCGAAACCAGCTGCACCCGCCTCGTAGCCCGGCGCTATAAGGGCCAAGGCGAAACCCTGGTCTCGACCCCCGAAACCGACTTCCATACCCTGCACCAGGACCGCTTCGGTTTCGCCCGTCCGGAGTGTCCGGTGGAGTGGGTCGAGCTTCGGATACGACTCCGAGCCGCCGCTCTAGCTCCCAGACTCGCCCCGCTGTCGCGCGCGAAAGCTCCCCCACAAAAGAGCGCGACGCGCGAGGTACTGCTGCGAGGGAGCCCCTCGGGAGCTCGACGCGAGGTGCCGCTCTCGAGCTTCGAATCGGCCCTCCAAAAAGAGCGCCTACAGGGGCCGGCGCTGATCCAGGCCGAAACCTTCACTCTGTGGCTTCCCGAGAACTGGAGCGGCCGACCCTTGCCTTCCGGACACCTAACGCTGGAGTTCGCGCAGTGATCCCGCCGGACCCGATCCGTCTCTCGCTGCTCCAAGAGCAGCTCGAAGGCGTCGCTGAAGAGATGGGCCAGGCTCTGGCCCGCTCCGCCTTCAGTCCCAACATCCGGGTGCGCCGGGATTTCTCGTGCGCCCTGTTCGCCCCCAACGGCGAACTGTTAGCCCAGGCGGCCCACGTCCCGGTCCACCTGGGGAGCATGCCCGATCAGATCGCCGCCCTACTGGAGCGCTTTGAGATGGTCGAGGGGGATCTCTATCTCGGGAACGACCCGTTCGAAGGCGGGACCCACCTACCCGATCTCACGATGATCATGCCGGTCTTCGAAGCCGCCGACCGGCAGCTCCTCGGCCTCGCCGCCGTCAGAGCCCACCACGCGGACGTGGGCGGCGCGGTGCCCGGCAGCATGGCCGACCAGCCGAACATCCACGGGGAGGGCGTCCGGATCCCACTGGTTCGCTGGCGCCAGGCCGGAGAGCCGAACGAGGATCTGAGTCGGCTCCTGCTGGCCAACCTGCGCAACCCGGTCGAGCGCGAGGGGGACCTACTAGCCCAAGAGGCCGCCTGCCGAATCGGGCGAGAAGGGCTGCGCCGCACTTTCCAAGACTGGTTGCCGGGCTCCATCGCCAGCTGGACCGCGGGGCTCGAGGCGCTGCTGAACGCCAGCGAAGCGAGGCTCCAGAGGGAGCTGGCGGTCCTGCTCCCGGCCGGGCGCGAGGCCGAAGCCGAACAGATCCTAGAAACCCCGACCGGCTCGCTGGTCCTCCGGGTTCGCCTGTCTTCGACCTCCGAAGGTCGACTTCAAGCCGATCTGGAGGGCTGCGACGACGGAGCGGACTGCTCTTTGAACGCCACTCGAGCCGTCGCTCTCGCCGCCTTGGTCTACTGCACCAACTGCCTGCTCGCTCGCCCCCACCCCATCAACGGCGGCTTCCTGAGAGGCCTGAAGCTGCGAACTCGACCGGGCAGCGCGGTCCACGCCGACTACCCCCAAGCGGTAGCCGGCGGCAACGTGGAGACATCCCAGCGGTTGGTGGACCTGATACTGCTGGCGCTAGCTCAGCTAGCCCCCGGTCGGATCCCGGCGGCGGCTGCCGGGAGTATGAATAGCCTCAGCTTCGGTTTCGCCAACGGCAAGGTTCACTACGAGACCTGCGGGGGCGGCTACGGCGGGCACCCCGACGGACCCGGGGCCTCCGCTCAGCAGGTCCACATGACGAACACCTTGAGCACCCCCAACGAGGTGCTCGAAGAGGAGTTTCCGCTGGTGGTGCTCGCCCATCGGGTCCGCCGGGGCTCTGGAGGGGCCGGCGTGCACCCCGGGGGCGACGGCATCGTGCGCCGGCTGCGCCTGTTGGAAACCACCACTGTGACGCTGCTTTCGACCCGCAGAAAGACGACCCCCTACGGACTGGCCGGGGGATCTCCGGGAGCCCCGGGGCAGCAAGCCGTCCGCACCGATCCTCGAGCGCCCTGGCAGCCCCTGCCCGGCTGCTTCTCCCTCACCTCGCCACCGGGGGCCGAGATCGAGATCGAGACCCCGGGCGGCGGGGGCTGGGGCGAGCCGCATCCAGCGAGCGCGTTGCAGGTTCCCGACCCCGGGACTTGAAGGATCGTGTATGCGAGTATCAGCTTACGGAAACGAAGCCGCCGACAAGCCCTTGAAAGGCCTGACCGTCGAGCGACGCTCTCCAAAACCCACCGATGTGAAGATCGAGATCCTGTACTGCGGCGTCTGTCATTCGGACCTACATCAGGCCCGTAACGACTGGAAGAACACCATCTACCCTTGTGTGCCTGGCCACGAGATCGTGGGCCGGGTCGTCGAAGTCGGGTCGGAAGTGACCCGCTTCAAAAAGGGAGACTACGCGGGGGTGGGCTGCCTGGTCGACTCCTGTCGCACCTGTCCGGCCTGCCGAGACGACGAGGAGCAGTTCTGCGAGGGCGGAGCCGTCATGACCTACAACGGCCCCGACGCCCATCTCGGAGGGCACACCTTCGGGGGGTACTCCACCAGCGTCGTGGTCGACGAAGCCTTCGCCTTGAAGATCTCCCCGGATGCGGATC
>CAZDLH010000103.1:0-7446 GCA_964505925.1 uncultured Burkholderiales bacterium | reverse complement strand
CCCACGGCTCGCCGCCGGTAGCCAGCAACACTTTCCGGGCGCGGTAAGTGCGTTCGCCAACCCGGACCTGACCGGGGGCTACCAGCCGTCCGAAGCCCTCGATCCGGGTGACCCCCGCGTTCTCTAGCGCATCGATATAAAACCGCTGGAGCCGGTCCAGCTCCCGGGCGATCCGATCCCGAAGGTCGCCCCAATCGAAGAGTCTCGAGTCGCTCCCCTCGGACCAACCGTAGGCCTCGAGAAAGCGCCTCTGGGCCCCGAACTCCGCCGCGTACACGAGGAGCTTCTTAGGTACGCAGCCGCGGTGCACGCAGGTTCCGCCCCAGCGGTGATCCTCACAGATCGCAACTCTAGCGCCGTGTTCTGCGGCTCGACGTGCGACCGCCACGCCCCCGGAGCCTCCCCCCACAACGAGAAGGTCAAAGGTGTCATCTGCCATAGCGAATGGCCTTTCCTTTTTGGCGAGAGAATCCTCTTCTTTAAGCGTGGCCCCTCCATCTCACCTCGACCGAGCGAGAGGAACCCTACCCCCGACTCGAAAATATGCTGACTTATGAACGCCCTCGTCACCGGAGCCTCGTCCGGAATCGGAAAAGAGATCGCCACCCTGCTAGCCGCCCGGGGGTACCACCTGATCCTGGTTGCCCGCAGGCGCGACCTGCTCGACGAGTTGGCCGCGCAGCTACCCTACGGCGCCACCGTCATCGAGCGAGACCTAGCCCAGCCTGGAGCTGCCGAGGCGCTCTTCGCAGAGGTGCGCACGCAGGAGCTCGAGGTTCAGGTGCTGGTCAACAACGCCGGCTTCGGCCGCGTGGGCGACCTGTGCGACTGCGATCTGCGCACCATCGAAGAGATGAACTATCTGAACATGGTCACCCTCGCCTCCCTCTGCCGACTCTTCGCGGAGCCGATGCTGGCCAAAGGCGAAGGCTCCATCTTGAATCTGGGCTCGGTCGCCGGCAACATGCCGATCCCCGGGATGAGCAACTACGCCGCCACCAAGTCGTTCGTCAGCTCCTTCTCGTGGGGTCTCTATCGAGAGCTGCGCCCGAAGGGGGTTCAGGTGTGCCTGCTGACCCCGGGCCCCACCATCAGCGAGTTCGGCTCGATCGCCAAACCGGACGGCGACTTCTATTCCGGCAAGCCTGGAGTGATGACCGCCCACGAGGTAGCCCAAGCGGGGCTCGAGGCTCTCTTCGCTGGCGAACCCGAAGTCATCCCTGGGCCGTACAACCGAGCGGTCCCCTTTCTCCTGAGGCTACTCCCGAAGCGCTGGGTAGTCGAACTCGCCCACAAGTGGGCGAACCGTTAGAAACGGGGGCGAACTCGGCAGCCCGATCCCCATCGGCACGGAAAACCGCTCAGCTGCGAGCTAGCACCGCGGGCTTTAGGGCCCGCGCTGCCTTTCGTCCGGCACTGACGCAGTCCGGAAGGCCCACCCCGTCGAAGTAGTTCCCAGCGAGCCCCAGAGTCGGGAAGCGCACGGCCCGGTCCTTAAGATCGCTCACCAGCTTACGGTGCCCCACCCTATATTCCGGGAGGCCGATAGGGTACCGATGGACCGAACTGTCGATCGGCACCCCCTTCAGCCCGATGAGCTCGCCCAACTGGGAGCACGAAAGCGCGACGAGCTCCTCATCGGAGGCCTGCATGGCCCACTCCATGCGCGGCCCTCCAAAATAGGTCCGAAGAAGCCGGCGCGATTCGGACTCTCGACCTGGCCACTTCCGGGAACTGAACGTGCAGGCCAGGATCGGGCGTCGCTCCTGACTCGGAACGATGAAGCCGTAGGCCGAAGGCACCGCGCTTTCGTAATCGGGCACGCTGTACGAAAGGTTCACCGTGACCGCGGGCCGATAAAAGATACTGCCCAGAAGCTCTCCGAGGTGCTGGTCGAGGGAGCCCAGGAGCGCCGAAGCTTGAGGCGCCGGAAGAGCGACGAGAAGCCCGTCGTACGTCTTGGTGGCCTCCTCCCCCCGAAGCTTGAGCTGCCACTGCTGTGTGTCCTCCAGGAAATCCACCGAATCCACCCGGACGCCCCGGTGGATACTCGACTCCGGCAAAGTGGCCACCAGAGCTTCGATCAGCTGACCGAAACCCTTACGTAAAGAGAAGAAGAGGTTGTACCGAGCCCCGGTGGCCTCGGACTCCGAGCCGATCTCCCGCAGACCGCGGACGACCGAACCGTGCTCGAGTTCCAGCCTAGAGAACAAAGGCATGGTAGCCTCCAGACTCAGCAGCTTCGGATCGGCACCGTAGATTCCGGCCACCATCGGTTCGGCGAGATACTGCAGCACCTCTACCCCGAGCCTACGGCTGACGAACTCGGCGAACGACTCTTCGTACTCGTTCAACAGAGCATCCCGGCGCGGGAGAAACATCTCCAGCAGCACCCGGAGCTTTCCGCTCCAGCTGAGCAGACCGCTCCGGACAAAGGGCCAAAAGAGGCTCGGGGCCATCAAGCGCACACCTCGGGGGATAGGGTGAAGCACCCCGTCGCGCACGATATAGGAGCCTAAGTTCTCGGGAATTGTGGAGATCACGTGGTCGTCGAGGCCCAACTCCCGAACCAGACTCAAAAGCTCGGGCTTGCTCCGGAGGCTAGCTTCAGCTCCCCCTTCGAGCACCGTGAGATCGTCTTCGATTCTGGAGTCGATAAGACCGCCGAGCCGCCCCGTAGCCTCGAAGAGATCCACTTCGAATCCCTCTTGGCGGGCCTGGTAGGCCGCCGAAAGACCGGTCAGCCCCCCTCCGACGATGGCTAATCTCATCGAGAGGTCTCGCTATGAACCAGGTCGACCAGATAACGGACATTATCGACCGGGGTACTCGGGATGATGCCGTGACCCAGGTTGAAGATGAAACCGCTCTCGCCACCCTGTTTAAGGATCGGGAGTACCCGCTCCTTAATGGTAGCTCGATCGCACAGCAAGACGATGGGGTCCAGGTTGCCTTGAACCGGGGTCTGTCCCAGACGCGCTCGAGCTTCGCCCAGGTCGGTCATCTCATCGACCCCCATCACGGTGGCGCCCACCTCCCTCATATCCTCCAACAGATGAACGGTACCCTTTCCGAAATGGATTCTAGGGATACCCTCGGGCAGAGCGGCGAAGGCCGCCTTACTGGAGGGGGCGATCAGGTCTTTATAGTCGGCCCGGCTCACCTGACCCACCCAACTATCGAAGAGCTGCACCGCTTCGGCTCCCGCCTCGATCTGACGTCGGAGATAGATGTTCGTCGCCTCACCGATCTTGATGAGCAGACGCTTAAACGCCTCCGGATGACCGAACATCAGCTTCTTGGTGTGCTCGAAGTTCTTGCTGGGTCCCCCCTCGATGAGGTAGGAGGCCACCGTAAAGGGCGCTCCGGCAAACCCGATCAAGGAGACGTGCGCGGGGAGCTCCCGGCGGATCATGGTGACCGCTTTATAGACCGCATCGAGCTTGGAAAGATCGGGCTCTGGGAGTCGATCGATCTCGGCCGGGTCCCGCAACGGCGGATCGATGCGCGGACCGGCGCCCTTTTCGAAAGAGATCTTACGATCGAAGAGTTCGAGGATCAACAAAATGTCAGCGAACAGGATCGCGGCATCGGTACCCAGCACGGTAGCAGCGTGAACCGTCACTTCCGCTGCCAGTTCCGGGGTGTGGCACAGCTCCATGAAACTGTGCTCAGCCCGGACTGCCCGGTACTCGGCCATATAGCGGCCAGCCTGGCGCATGAGCCAGACCGGAATGTGGGAGGGCCGCTCGCCGCGGCACGCTTGAAGAAAGACCCCGTCGGTCGAGATCCCTGTAGTCTGTGTCACTCTATCGGCCTTAACGCGACTCACTGGTGATCACCTGATCGATGATCCCGTACTCTTTCGCTTCCTCAGCGGACATGTAGTAGTCCCGCTCGGTGTCTAGCTGAACTTTCTCCAGCGGCTGACCGCAGTGGTCGGCGAGGATCTTGTTCAGGGTTTCCCGGGTCTTGAGAATCTGACGAGCGTGAATATCGATATCGGTCGCTTGGCCTCCGATCGAACCGATCCAAGGCTGGTGGATCATGATCCGACTGTAGGGCAGCGCGTATCGTTTTCCCGCCGATCCGCCGGCCAAAAGAACCGCGGCAGCCGAAGCGGCCATCCCCATACAGATGCAGCTCACGTCCGGTTTGACCAACTGCATGCAGTCGTACATCGCGAGCCCGGCGGTGACCGAGCCTCCAGGGGAGTTGATGTACAGGTCGATATCCTTATCCGGGTCTTCCTGCTCTAGGTAAAGCAGCTGAGCGATCACCAGATTCGCGACCGAATCCTCGATCGGATCGCCAACGAAAATGATGCGGTTCTTCAGCAGCCTCGAGTAGATGTCGTAGGAGCGTTCGCCGCGCGCGGTCTGCTCTACGACGATGGGGATCAAAGTGTTCTGTATCATCGAATCGTCTCTCCTTGTCGTTACCGGCTTCCCGGGAAGGACCCGACGGCTCCCACAGGCCCGCCGAACCAGAATGGGCGTTCTAGCGGATTCCTCGAGAAACCTCCCGAACAGGGAGGGGAACCTACCGCTCGGTTTCGGGTTTCGTGCTAAGGGAAGTCTAACACCATGAGATCTGTTCGTTACATTCTACCGCTCTCGGCCGCCCTGCTACTCGGTGTGGCCCTTTGGCTCTCCGCACCGGCATCGGCTCAGTCCGTGGTGCGCTCGCACCGCGTGCCCGCCGTCGTCGAGCGGCTCGTAAACCTGTACGGCGGTACCGACGTCCTCCCCAACCCCGCTATGCGGGCGGGCCGAGAGGACCCTCTGGGCTATCTGTTAGCCCTGCAGAGAAGCCAGTGGGCTCCCGCCTGGATCAGTTCCACCTTCTACGACCTCCGGACGGTCTCTCGCTACCGGAGTCGGCCCGGGCTCCATCTCGGATACGATATCGCGCTGCCCTACGGAACCCCGGTTCGCACCGGATGGGGAGGGCAAGTCACAGCGGTGACCCCTTGGACCAACGGAGAGTACGGTATCACGATCTTGGATCGCGACGGGTACGCGACCACCTACGGCCACCTGACTCCCATCGTCCGCGTAGGTCAGTGGGTCACGGAAGAGGACATCATCGGCACCGTCGCCACCGACCACGTCGACATCAAGATGCGAGACAGCTTGGGCCAGTACATCCCTTTCGGCGAGAGCTCGACAGCTGTCGCCCAACCCTATCTCCACCTGCCCCAGGTCCAACCCGACCGAAAGGCGCTCCTGACCGCCTGGCTGGTCTCCCAGAACTCCGTGGACCAGATGCGAGAAGAGCTCTTCTTGCGAGAGAATGCGAGTCAAAAGAGAGACCTCGAACGGCGTTCGGCAGAACGCACGGTACAGTCGTTGCAGGCCACTCTAGAGCGCCTTCAGGAGCCCCGACAAGCAGGTCTGGTCTCCCACCGCAAAATGGAAGAGTTTCGGGCCGAGCTCCAAGGAGCCCAGAGCAAGCTCAAGGAGCTCGACACCGCGCAGCAAGGCAGCCTCAGCGAGCTCAAGCGGGACCTGCAGAGCGCCGAAGCCAGCCTGAGCGCCGTCTCAGGATGGGCCAAAGCCCAGGGGTTGGCCTGGACCGATGTGGAGAACCTGGTCGCCGGGCTGGTCGGTGAAGACCGAGAACTCGCCGAAACGGTGATCCGAGAGAAGCAGGAGCGCTCCGTGGAGCTCGGTCAAAGCCTCACCGATCTCGAGAGTCGGGCCGAGACCGGCCGCGACCGCTTACAAAGGCTCGAGGAGCTCTATCTGATGGGCGGTCTAGCTACCCGCGAGATCGAGGATGCCCGCCTCCGACAGCAGCTCTTAGAAGAAGAGCTTCGGCTCGCCCGCATGAAGGCGCAGTAAAGGTCCTACGCCCTGCCCCTCGGCAGGGAGAGCAAGGAGTGAGAAGAACTTCAGTGGCAGATGGCTGCTGGCAGATTTTCCACCATAAAGTACAACGAATGGATCTGTGTCACGGCACAGTACGAGAAGGCCGTTTCCCGGATCGGTCGTCAGGTCTACCAAGGATGGCTGAGGGGAAAGGTCACCGACCACGGCTCCGTCACGATCTGTGAGGATATCTCTCAAACTTTTAAGGATGCCAAAGAGCTCCGACAAGAGCTCGAGGAAGAGATCGAGCGCGACGCCCTAGACGGCCTCTCCTACGAGGAGTCGAAGGCCGTCGACGAGATCCGGGAGTTGACCACCAGTCAGAGGTTTGTTCGCGAGTTCAAGATGAAGCTCGCTCGGGTCACCACCAAAGCCAGCGTGCATCGCAACCTCCAAACTTACCGAGACAAAGTGTCGACCCTCTCCCGGGAGCTCGGCATAAGGTCGGTAAACCAGTATGAGTCCAACCCCGTTCTGGAGATAAAAGCCCACTTCGAACTGTGCCGGCTCGCCGAAAAACTCGACGAGGACCAGAACCGTAAATGGGAGGAGATCACCGCTGCCAATAAATCCGAAGGCGGCGCGCTGTCCTTCCACACCATGCTGGTGGGCTTCTTCGCCAGCTTCGCCAACTTCAGCAAGGGCACCAAACTTGGAAAGCTGACGCTCAAGCTACTCAAGTACGACGCGGAAGAGGAGAAACGGAAGCTCCGAAAAGACTTTCAGAACACCAACGTTTCAAAATCCCTGGAAGAGCAGCTTCAGCAGGAGGAGGAGGTCGAGTTCGACGCCGCTAGAGAGTTGGCGCACATGGAGCGCGAGTACAGCCGGGAACTAGACGAGCGCCCCTCCTCCCCCAGTCCCCACGAGACAGAGCCCTC
Organism: uncultured Burkholderiales bacterium; assembly: GCA_964505925.1. Lineage (GTDB taxonomy): Bacteria > Vulcanimicrobiota > Xenobia > Xenobiales > JADMJV01 > JAEXNA01. Next base: position 692 of record CAZDLH010000103.1, on the reverse strand, counting down.
GCAGCGACCGGAGCAAGACGACTCCCGCGCTTCGGAACGAGCGTCTGAGAGCGCCCCTTCCCCGAGGCCTTCGGAACCTTCGAGCCCGTCCACCCCGGCGCCCCCACCCGCACGGGGACCGGAGCTCCTGCGGCGAAAGTCTGAGCCGGAGGCCGGAGACTGGGGGGGCGAAGCTCCCAAGACCTCTCCTCCACCCGCCCCCAGCCCGAGCGCCCCCCGCATCGGTGCATCCCCCAGCGACCTAACACCGCCCGCACCGCCGAAGAAGAGCAAAACTTCCGAAACCCAAGAATGGGGATGGGGCTCCGGCGGACCGAGCACCGGTTCGTGGGATCCCTCCGCACCCTCTGCGCCCTCCCCGAGCGCCGCCCGACGACAGCCCCCACCCCCTGGTGAGACCACGGGCAGTCCCAGGCCGTCCTCCCAGACCCAGTCCGCCCCTCTTTCGTCTCAGCTTCCGGCCGTGGGCTCACCGCCAACGGGCGCGGGCTCCCAGCCCCGTCCCCCGGCGGGGGCTCGCCCCGACGCTCCTTCGGCTCCCGCAAGCCAAGCGCCGCCCCCCCGTCCCCCGAAACCGCCGGCCCCTACCCCCATGACCGAAAAGCTCTCGCCCCCGGTCTCTCCGGCACCCCCCCCTGCGCTCACCCCTGCGCCTGCGGTCTCCGAAGACGAGCTGTTGGACGGAGACGAAC
>CAZDLH010000102.1:0-7482 GCA_964505925.1 uncultured Burkholderiales bacterium | reverse complement strand
GAGACATCCAACGGGCCGCTGGTGACTCTAACGAGACGGTCTCCATCTGTCTTGCTCCGAGCGGGGTTTACCTAGCCGATGCGTTGCCGCACCGCTGGTGGGCTCTTACCCCACCGTTGCACCCTTACCGAGACCTAGGTCTCGGCGGTCTTCATTTCTGTGGCACTCGCCTGAGGATCGCTCCTACCAGACGTTATCTGGCGCCCTGCCCTCTGGAGCCCGGACTTTCCTCAACGCCTTTTGGGCGTCGCGACCGTCCGACTCTCTCTCGACGGGTCTATTCTAGCATGAGAGACTCCGCTTGGCATCACCGAATTCCGCTTCTAGTCCAGGGTTCCTAACAGACACCGCGAAGGGCCGCCCTATGGCTGCCCGGATCATCCTACCCACCCGTAGAAACCGTGATGTCGGCATTCTCTTACTCTTTCTAGCTGGGGTCTTCTTTTTTATAGCGCCTCCGTTGGCTAGACAGTTCGGGCTGAATCCCGGTATTACGGTGTGGTGGAGTAGCGGCTTAGGCTTTCTTCTTCTCGCGATAGGATTTCCACTGGTCTTCCTAGCCAGAAAGACGATCTCGGTCGAGAACGGCTCTCTGGTGGTCCGCGACGGATTTTTTACTCCGATTTTGAGGTTCCCACACGGTGCTAATCCGACCTATAAGCTGATCGGTTCCGAGGAAGACTTAGAGGGAGCACCCAAAGAGATCTGGACCGTGCACCTTTTCGATGGGGAGAAGCAGTTCCTCATCGACCGCAGAGAAGGCCAACAGCTAGCTTGCCGGGCGCTTGCGGAGCGACTGGCGAAGGCTACCGCGGGCAGCCTTGTGGAGGTCCACGAAGGGAAGAGCCTGGAGTTCGAAACTCACGAATTGGACTTGAGTTTCCGAGATCGCGTTCGACGCTACCCCCAACTGCTCGGCAAGGCGGTGCATCAGCCCGATTCTACTGCTCTTCGCCTGACGAAGGAGTCGGACCGACTTATCTTCGGGTGGTCATTTCTCACCGCCGCACTGTTCTTTGAAGTCTTTTTGGTGGTGGCGATGCTTTTCGGATTCGCTTTCCTGCCGCTGCCCGGTGGCCCCGACGGTCTCGGGATCACCCTGTACGAGATCGAAACGCAGACCGGGGACTACAGCTATTTTATAGGGGTGGGCCTCTTCGCAGCCGCTTCGCTACTGCTGATCTTCGGATATCGCAATCGGCTTAGCATCGAGCGCTCCGGGGCGGTACAGCTGAAGGCCACCATCTGGGGGCTACCGGTTCGCTCGCCTAGTATCCCTGGAGGGAAGCTCGAGCACGTCGCCGTGAGCGTGACTCATCGGGGGCCCTTTCTTCAGCTGATCAGCGATGCTGTGCTCGTCCGAGAGAGGCTACCGTCTCTGACGGCGGCGCGTTGGGCGGCCTGGGAGATCCGAAGTTTTCTGGCCGAGGGGGTAGCCGAGCCGGGGCGAGAGATATCCGCACCCGATGAGGTCCGGAACCCTAACGCTCCGGCGCAGGCCGCTGGCGGCCTGACTTAGTGAGCCGCTTCAGGAAGGGGCTTCGCCTCTTTCTTTTGGAGGAAGGTTCTCAAAGATAGAGTCAAGACCCGAGACACCTGCCCCAAGGCTGACTGGTCGTATTTGCCCCACTTGATCTGCTTTACCGTCTCGGCTTTGCCTTTCAGTAGGCCCTGCTGGTGCAGATCGATGAGTTTCGAGATCTCTCCGGAATCGAGCCAGATCCCCCGGCAGGTCGGACACTCGTCTACCTCGACCCGATCGATCTGCACCTCTCGGAGCGCCTGTGCCGGGCAGCGGGCGCAGACCCTGGTCGGCGGTGGGTTTTTGATCTTGACGCGAAAGGAGTCGTGGGGTAAACGAAAGTTGTTGTAGAGCTTGGGAGCGGTGAAGAATCTGCGCAGCTCGTTGTAGTCGAACCAGAGGCCGCGGCAGTAGAAACAGCTGTCGATCTCCAGGCCGGTCATATCGCATCGGCTAGGACTCAGTTCAGAGGTGCAGGCTGGACATCTCATTCGTTTTTACCCTCAGTGGCAGATTCTGTTCACGGATGGAGCAGTCCTTTAAGTTCGGTTCGCAGAACCCGTGATACGCTCGAGGATCCGGCGGCGCCAACTCAGGTATCTACCGATGACGATGAAGACCAGGGCGAAAGCCAGAGCCATCTGTAGAGATAGGGCCATCCTCTGCTCTGAAGTGACCTCTCCCAGGCTGTGGAGTTCGGGTTGAAAATAGCCGAGCAGAGCGCCCACTACGGCTCCTGCGGCGGCAAGCCATAGGTATCTGATCAAGGTTAAGACTCCTCTCCGGCGCGGCTCCGCAGCTGTAGACTCTCCGGTCGACCCTTGGCCAGTAGACTGCCGATGATCTGGTACTGCCCCGGTTGGACCAGTTTATCGTCCCGGTCCTTCTGGTTCCAGGTGCCGCTGAAGGTGACGGTCTCACCGGCCTTCAGGGTCCGAGTATGAGGGTCGGCCACGACCATCTGAGTGTCCGAAAGACTCCAGACGGTCTTCGGGATCTGGGCGAACAGCAGGTCGACTTCCTTGCGCACCACCAGATTGAACTCCAGAGATCTTTCGAAGAGCAGATCGATCGGCTCGGAGGTGATGTTCGTGACCGACAGCTGGATCTCGATGGGCTCGCCTTGGCGGTAGTTGGTCCGCTCCATCTTTAGCTGGTAGTAGAGCCCTTTGGTTCGAAGGTCAGAACTGCTGGCAAGCTCGGAGTTCCTATACTCTACGCCCATTCTGATGGCGGCCACGAAGGCTACAAGAGAGAACAGAACTAGACCCACGAAGAGAAAGAGGCCCTTCTTGGTAACTCTCTCCGGCTCTTTCCGTCTTTTCAGTCGTACTTTGCGAACTGCCATCGCTCTCCACCTGGCGAGAAGACCCTTTAGGTTCGAGGGGCCTCGACCGTTCTTGATCCTCGTTCCACTCTAAGGGATAATAGGGGCAAAGTTATGAAAATCTTGCCTAAACTAAAAGCTCTCTTCTCTTCGTTCTGCATCACCCTTGTCTTCTTCCTCTGCCCGACGGCAAGTTTCGCCGACCAAGGGGCGCTCGTCGGGGTGGTGGTGGAAGCCGTGGGGGACCGAGTGGTCCTCAACCGAGGTATCGAGGACGGCGTTCGGGTGGGCCAGACATGGACGGTCGTTCAAGACGGCCGGCAGGTCGGTAAAGTGACCATCGAATCGCTTCGGGAGCGCTCGGCCTCCGGTGTTCTAGAGGGCGAAGCGAAGGCTGGGGCTCTGATGGCCCTAGGCGAGAACCAGCTCCCGGCGGTCGCTCGCCGGAGCCTGAGCCGGGAGTCCCAACAGCAGCTCCAGCAGCGCAAAGCGCCCACCGAGCGCTCGCTGAACCGGATGAAGGACCAGTATCGGACCGCTCTGAACCGGAGGACCCAATCCCGAGGCTTCTCCACCCCTACCCCGATACGACATCAGAACACCTTCACGACCGGCTTGGAGGCGTACAACCTCTACTCGATCTACGACTACACGGCTACCCGGTTCGACCCTACCGGCTCCTTCGTGGGGAACCCCTTGACGATGGCGGCTCTGGCGGCCAACTTTTTCCAAAGACAACAGCTCTCGAATCAGATGTGGGATAGCCAGAAGGTCCGGCTAGACGTACAGGTGACCCACTGGGACGAAGCGTTGGTGGACCTACAGACCGAAGTGATGGCCTCGGAGGAGGGGCTTTCGGTTCAGGAGACGTTGGCTCGCAAGATCCAACGTCTGACCGAGCGAGGTGCCGATCGGTACGCCGTTTTCGAAGTGCACATCAAGAATGTGGGTCAGCTTCCAGCCCAGTTAGAGCCTTTTAAGTATCGGGTGTTTCTGATGGATGCCGAAGGTCAGCCCATCGGCGTATCCCGCATCGACGAGGCCCTAGATAAGACTCTACGCCCGGGCGACGAGGTGCGCGGCTTCCTCTACTTCCCGAAGATCGTGGTCCAAGGACAAAAGGAGCTTCGGTTGGCTTTCGAGCAGATGTTCGGAGACCGAGGTACCCTGGTTTTCTCTCAGCAGCGCTGAGCTTTCGAGCTCCGGGTACACCCCCTGCGAGCCCCAAAGCGAGCCCGCCTCGGTCGAAGAGCTATCGGCCGAGGCGGGACGCGTTTCCCCTATGTGAGGCTGGCGGCTACTACAGCGGAGCTTCCGCCTAGCCCGATCAGAACCGTTTCCCTGCTCCGACCACGGGATAGGCTCCGCCGTGGTATCTCGAACCGCCGGTACTGAGCAGATTACGGAAACCGCCTTGGATGTAGAAGTCGTTACCGAACAGGTACTTCCCGAGAAGATCGACTTGAACGTCCCGCGTATCGTAAACGTCGAGGCTGAGCTCTAGCTTTTTGTCGAAGAGTCGGGCATCGGCTCCGACGCCCACCTGCGAGCGGACGATTCCAGCGCGCAGACGGTAGTTCTCCCAGTTCCTCATGGCTTGGGCGTTCACTAGATTCTCGTTCCCGACCGAATCGACCCCGAACTTCGCCCCGTAGGGACCGTTGGGGAGCAGATAGGCGTTCAGGTTGGTGTGACCCTCACCGTTGTTTAGGTTCCATTGATGCTCGGCTTCTAGACCGAACAGTTTGCCGCTCCCTTCGCCCGAGGCGATACCTTCCACGCGACCCATGACGCGCTTAGCCGAGGCGGAGGCCTCCCGAGCGTTGACCACGGTTTCCCGGAGGTCGGTCTGCACTTCCGGGTCGGCCGTCACACTCCGGATATCGGAAGCGATCCCTTGGATCTCCTCGGAGGTCCGCCGGAGGTTTTGCACGGCTGCCACCATATCTTGGTTCAGCTCTTCATTTTCGGCCAAGGATTCCACGGCTCTCATGGCTTTGCGTACCGAGATAGAAGTCTCCCGGAGATTCATGACGATGGTGTCGACGTGGTCTCGATTTTCGATCAACATAGAGTTGGCGGTACTCGAGAGCTGCCGAAGGTCGCCTCCGACCACCCGGGCGTCGTCTTGGAAGGCCAAGACCGTCTGATCTACGTGGGTCACCACCGTCTCGATGGAGTCCGCTAGGCGATTCACTCGGCCGTTGAGCCCGGACACGATGATGCGAGCGTCGGCGCTCACCCCCCGAAGGTTATCGGAGATCTCTTGGAAGTTGTTGACCGTGAGTTTGATATCGTCTTGAAACTTTTCGTCGGCCACCAGACTGTTGAGGGCTTCGACGGATTCTCGAAACTCGACCATCACCGCGCTACCTTCCCGCGCTAGATCGTCGAGGTTGACCGGAGACTCTCCCATCACCAGCGACCCGCGGGCCAGGGGCTCCTCATTGGGGAGGACCGGACCGGGCTTGACCTCGAGCCATTTGTCGCCCATCAGGTTTCCGGTAATGGTGTAGACGTAGTAGCTCCCCGGCGGGTCGACCTCCGGATCGCGGGCTCGGTATAGAGCCACCGAGCTACGGGTCATCTGAATGGTGACCTGAACCTTGTTGTTCTCGGCTAACTCCAGGCGCTTGACGAAACCGACCGGTACCCCCGCTAGGTGGACCGGTGCCCGTTCCTGGAGACCTCCGACCGATTCGAATAAGATGCGATACTCGGGACCGTCCCCGCCTCCGAAGTTTCCGATCTGCGAAACCGAAAGTAGGAAGAGCAGGGCTGCGACCACGGTCACGACTCCGACTTTTGCTGCTGGATTTAGTTCCATATACTGTCCTCCTACCCGTTAGCGCCGAGGTTCTACTCCTGGCAGCTATCCGAAGCTGTCGCTCATATGAGCTTAGACTCGGATCGGGCCTTCCATTTCGCCTTCGCGAAACTGGACCACGTGCGGGTCGTCGGTGTCCTGAAACTCCTTCGGAGTCCCGTAGAAGACCGCTCGCCCTTGGTGGATCATCAGAATCTTGTCGGCGATAAGATACGCCCCTTTGAGATCGTGGGTTATCACGATCGAGGTGGCGTTCAAACGTCTTTGTAGATCGAGGATCAGCTCGTTGATCACTCGGGTGATAATCGGATCGAGGCCGGTGGTGGGCTCGTCGTAGAGCACGATGTCGGGATCGGTGGCGATGGTGCGGGCGAAGCTGGCCCGCTTCTGCATACCGCCGGAGAGCTGGGAGGGGTAGCGATGCTCCATACCTTCGAGATCGACGATAGAGAGCTTCTCGGCGACGATGGACTGGAGCTCCTCTTCGCTTAGCTTGGTGTGCTCCCGCAGCCCGAAAGCAACGTTTTCTCCTATCGTCATGGAGTCGAAGAGAGCGCCGTGTTGGAAGCAGAACCCGATCCGCTGCCGCAACTTCTCGAGATCTTTGGGATCCATATCGGGGATCGAGTTGCCGTTGATCTTCACTTCGCCACTAGTGGGCTTGAGCAGCCCGGCTAGGGCTCGGACAGTGGTGCTCTTTCCGGTTCCGGACAGACCCATGAGCACCAGGATCTCGCCCCGTTTCACGGTGAAGGTGATGCCCCGCAGAATCTCGTTGGCGCCGAAGGCGATGTGGAGGTCCTTAACTTCGATGGCGTCTTCGATCATCGGCTCTCGTACGCCGGTCACCGTCTTTATCTGCTGCTCTTGGTCCACGACTATGAATCCGTAAACATCAGCGATGAGAGAATGAAGTTGGTAACGAAAACGGCCACCATCGCGATGACCACCGAGCCGGTGGTGGCGCGCCCGACCCCGGCGGCTCCCCGTCCGGTCTTCAGACCCTGGTAGCAGGCGATGATGGCTACCTCCACGCCGAACACTAAGCTCTTGACCATCCCTAGGTTCAGGTCCGAGAGGGTGGTCATGCGGCGAACCGAGTCCCAGAACACGTGGTACGGGATGCCCGCCGATTCGTAGGCCACTATAGAGCCACCGACCAGGCCCGAGATGTTCGAAAAGAGGGTCAGGATCGGCATCATCACCAGCATGGCGATGAGCCGCGGCACCACTAGGTAGCCCACCGGTGAGACAGCTAGCATCTTCAGGGCGTCGATCTGCTCGGTCACCTTCATAGAGCCGATCTCCGCGGTGATGGCCGAGCCGGCCCGCCCGGCCACGACGATAGCTGTCAGCATGGGGCCGAGCTCTCGAGCCATGGCCAAAGCGGCGCTACCACCGACCATGCTGCCCACCCCGTACTGGACGGCCACGTGGGCCAACTGGAGGGCGATAACCATCCCAGCAAAGGTGGTCGTCATCAGTACGATCATCAAGCTGTTCACGCCGAGGAAGCTCATCTGCGCTAGAGTGAGCACCACTCGGAACTTCCCTTGGAGTAGGAACCCCAAGCATTCGGCGGCGAGCTTGACGCAGCCGCCGATGTACTCCAGCACGGAGATCACCCAGCGACCTATCGCTTCGAAGAAGCTAGACATCACCGCGATTTGCGTGGAAGCTTCAGCGATTCCTGCATGCGTTCGGGGGTGGATCGCTAGCGGGCACGGGTGTCGCCCTGTTCCGAATCGAGGAACTCCGCGTATCCTCCCTCGAAGGCGCGCAGCTTGTGTTGGTCGATCACGAAGG
>CAZDLH010000101.1:0-7526 GCA_964505925.1 uncultured Burkholderiales bacterium | reverse complement strand
CTGGGCTTGTCCGGGTTCACCCCTTTGGCTAAAGCCACATAGAAAGCCATCAACTGGACCACCGGCATCATCAAGAGCACCCGGGAGATCTCACTGAGCCCGGACTTTAGCTCCACCGAGTGTTCGACTCGGACAGCCTGCTTCGGATCGAGTTTTTCGGCCACGACGACCCTCTGGGATCGGGACGCCCCCAGACCGAATGCGAGATTGAGCTCCGCCTCCCGAAAGGTATCGGAGATCAATGAGCACGTCATGGTCTGGTTGGTCAGCCAGGCTTGATAGCCGTGGCGAAACTCTAAGGACGGGGCGTGCGCTGCCCCCACGGCCGCCATCTCCCGCATCTTCAGCGAGCCGTGGAGGGCTACACCCTGGTACGGGCCGGAGCCCAGATAGCTGATGTGTTGGGGCAAGGGCTTAACCCCCGCGACCGAGCGCAACTGGTCTCGAACGGCCTGAAAATCCAACGCCTCGGTACATTTCTTAAGCTCGTTGAGGAAAACGTCTTTGCCCGAGATCCAGGCGGTCAAGATCATGGTGTAGAGCAGAAGCGAACTGATCGAGCGTGTCTTGATCGGGGTCTCCTCGAGGACCCCCGTCAGGAGTACGGACTGATCGGCCTGCTCGGTCACCTTCGAGCCCTCGACCCCAAGATGGAGCACCTTACAAGCTGGGTGAAGCTTACGGATCTTTTCGATGGCCCAAGTGAGGTCCTGGTCTTCCACCGAGGCCGAAAGAGCCAAGACCAGCGTCTTGATCCGACTGTCGTAGGGTGGGCGACGCAGATACAGCATCTCGCTGGCCGGGCGCGCTACCGTATTGAGACCGGACACCAGATGTAGGGTTGAGGCTGCCGAAGAAGCGACACCGAGGGTGTCCCCACTACCCAGGAGCAGGACTTGGCCGAAATTCTCGGATTTCAGCCAGGTAACGATCCGCTCCTTATCGCCAGCAGAATCCTCTAGGATCTGTCGCCAGGCTCTAGGCTGATCCTGAATCTCAGCGTAGACCGCTCCACCTTTTTGATATAACACAGTGTCCTCCGCCTATCTTATAAAAAGAACTGGTCGGGCGCGAAAGCTCTAGAAGACTCCCTCGACGGTCCCGCTCGAGAGGCGGGCCCTACCCTAGCGCTCGGATTCTCTCCGATTGAAACTGTGTCCTCCCCTTAATATAAGGGGCTCCTGGATCGTTGGAGCAGCCACGCATCGAGGAGCACGGTGTGGACCATAGCCTCCACGATGGGAACGGCCCGAGGGAGCACGCACGGGTCGTGGCGCCCCCGCGCCTCGAGGGTCGTCTCCCGCCCCTGTTCGTCCACCGTCCGCTGGGGCTTGCCGATAGTGGCCGTCGGCTTGAAAGCCACCCGAAACAGCAGGGGCGCGCCGTTGGAGATACCTCCCTGCACACCGCCCGACCGGTTGCTCTCGGTGATGACTCCACCGTCTTCGCCGGTTCGATACGGATCGTTGTGCTCGCTACCGTACATCTGAGTGCCGGCGAATCCGGAGCCGATCTCGAACCCTTTCGTGGCTGGCAGACTGAGCATCGCTTGGGCCAGCACCGCCTCGAGCTTATCGAAGACCGGCTCACCGAGGCCGGGCGGAACCCCGAAGACCGCGCAACCCACCACCCCCCCGACCGAATCGAGGGCCCGTCGGGCCTCATCGATGCGAGCGAACATGCGTTGGGCCGTCTCAGGGTGAGGGCACCGGGTCGGATCCTGGTCCACCAGTTCGCGAGTTATCTCGGTCGGGTCCATCGGCGGCATCGCGATCCGATGCACGGCCTCCACCCAGGCTACGCACCGATAGTCGCGCCAGAGCTGACCCAGCACCTGGGCTGCGATGGCCCCGGCAGCCACCCGAGCCGCCGTCTCCCGGGCGCTAGCTCGGCCGCCACCCATCCAGTTTCTAATGCCGTACTTCGCCTGATAGGTGTAGTCGGCGTGAGAGGGCCGATAGATCTCCTTGAAAGGCTCGTAAGATGAGGGCCGAGCGTCGCGATTGCGGATCAGGAGCCCTATCGGAGTTCCCAAGGTCCGACCTTCGAAAAGACCAGACAAGATCTCGACTCGGTCCGCCTCCTGGCGGGGGGTCGTCAGGACGCTCTGCCCCGGTCTTCTCCGATCGAGTTCGCCCTGGATCCGCTCCAGGTCCAGCTCGAACTTCGGCGGGCAGCCGTCCACGATGGCCCCGAGCCCCCCTCCGTGGGACTCCCCGAAGGTCGTCACTCGATAGAGACGGCCGAAACCGCTAGACATTTCGCTCCTTGAGGTGAGCCGCCAGGATCTCCGCCGGATGCAGAGCGGCCCTGCCCGAAAAGGCCCGGATCTGTTGTCTACAAGAGATGCCGGCAGCCACCACGCGCCCTCCCCGACGATGCATCGAATCGGCCGCCGGGATCAGACTCCGGTACGCCATGGCTTTGCTGACCTCGTAGTGCTCCTTTTCGTAGCCGAACGAACCGGCCATCCCGCAGCACCCCGAATCGACCTCCTCGAGGTCGACCCCCGGCAGTTTCCCCAACAGCGCCATCGCCGGTACCGTGCCCACCAGCGCCTTCTGGTGGCAGTGCCCGTGGAGAAGCAGAGGCGGCGCCCCCTCGTTGAGCGGGAGCTCTTCGGACTGCAGGAACTCCTCGAAGGTGAAGCACAGCGCCGACAAAGACTCCAAGTCCGGGTCGTCGATCAGACTCTTGTAGTCGTCCCGAAAAGAGAGAATGCAGGACGGCTCGAGTCCGATGATCGGGACCTCGTCTGCGAGGTACCGCCGTAACCGGTTCACGTTGTCGAGAGCGTGCCTGCGCGCCAGGTCGGAGAGCCCCTTAGAGATCATCGGCCTCCCGCAGCAGTTTCGGTCGGCGATCTCCACTTGATAGTTCAGCCTCTCCAGAACCGCCACCGCCGCCTGGGCGACCCACGGTTCATTATAGCCGTTGAAGGTATCGACGAAGAGGACCACCTTCTTCTGGGCGGGATCGCGAGGGGCGTCCGACGCCTGTCGCGCCTTCCACCAGTCCCAAAAGTTCTGCCGGGCGAAGTTCGGAAAGTCCCGCTCCGGCGCCACCCCCAAAACGTGGGCGATCACCGGCTTGAGCGCGGAGTTCAGGATCCAGTTGCTGACCGGCGCCGTCGCCGACCCGAATCGGGAGATGAGATCGGTTCGGGCGAAGGCCTGGGTGCGCAAGGGGATTCTATGGGAACGATAGTAGCGCGAGAGAAACTCGAACTTCATCTTCGCGACGTCCACCCCCGAAGGGCACTCCGACTTGCAGGCTTTACACTCGATGCACAGGTCCAAGGCCTGGTACATACGCTGCCCGGTCAGCTCCTCCGGCGGGAGAGCTCCGGAGAGCACCGCCCGCAACAGGTTTGCCCGCCCCCTAGTGGAGTGCTCCTCGTCCCTGGTCACCATATACGACGGACACATGGTCCCCCGGTTCGTTTTCCGACAGACCCCAGCCCCGTTGCACAGCTCGACGGCGTTCGCGAACCCTCCCTCGTTGGACCAATCGAGCTCGGTCTCCAGCTCCATCGTCTGGTAGGAAGCCCCGTACCGGAGGTTCTCCCCCATGGGCGGAGCGTCGACCACCTTGCCAGGATTCATCAGTCCGTGGGGGTCGAACAGCCGCTTGAGTTCGCGGAAGACCTCGTACAGGACGGACCCGAACTGCTTCTCGTTCCAGAGCCCCCGGGCCAATCCGTCGCCGTGCTCGCCGGACATCGAGCCGCCGAACTCTACCACCAGATCGGAGATCTCCCGGGACATCTCCTCCATGCGCTCGAGATCCTTAGGGTCCTTGAGGTCCAGAAGAGGTCGGATGTGCAGGCATCCTACCGAGGCGTGAGCGTAGTAGGCTGCGGTCGTCCCGTGGCTCTCCACGATCTCGTTGAAGCGATCCACGTACTCCAGCAGCCGCTCCGGTGCCACCGCGGTGTCCTCGATAAAAGCGATGGGCTTGCGCTTTCCAGGCAGCCCCAGTAGCAGAGGAAGCCCCGCCTTTCGAACGGCCCATACCGCCTCCATGGCCAACGGGTCGGTGAAGGCTTGCACCGTCGCGCTCGGAACTTCTCGCTGTAGAGCTCTCTTGCCAGCCTCCAGTAGCGACTGGACTTCAGCGGCCGATTCGCCCGAGTACTCGGTGATCAAGACCGCCTTGGGAGTCCCCTGGAGAAAGCCCATATTACGGGAGAGCGACATCTGTCTCCGGGCTAAGTTCAAGACCATCTCGTCGAGGAGTTCGCTGGCCGACGGGCGCGTCGGCAAGACCGCAGCGTTCCCCATCAGAGCTTCTCGGAGGCCGGGGTACTCGCTGACCAAGAGCCCTCGGGCTCTCGGCTTCGAAACCAGACGAACCCGAGCCCGGACGAGCATTCCGAGGCTTCCTTCGCTACCGACCAGAAAGCTCGCCGGATTGAACGCCTCGATCGGGGGAGCCAGCGGCGCCCTTACCCCTCGAAACTCCGGCAGGGGCTCGCCGAGCGCGCGCAGCCCTAAAAGCAGCTCGTCGAGATTGTAGCCGGAGACCCGACGCAGGATCGCAGGGTAGCGGCTAGCGACCAGTTCAGCGTTGGCTCGGGTGGCCTCGACCATCCCTTTTAGAAGGCGAGCCGTCCGATCGCCGCCCCCCAGCAGGCGGTCCAGGCCGTCTCTTTGGAGAGGTCGAAACTGGTGTAGCTCCCCCTCGCCGCAGTAGAACGTGAGGCCCTCTACGTGATCCACCGTCTTCCCGTAGAGGATCGAGCGAGCCCCCGACGAGTTGTTGGCGATACTACCGCCGATGGTCGCGTGCTCAGCGGTGGCGGGATCGGGCGCAAACATCAGGCCGAGGGGCGCTACCCCACGGTTGAGGTCCACCAGGGTCAAGCCCGGCTCGACCTCCGCCCAGCCCTCTTCCGGCACCACTCGCAGTAACCGGTTGAGCCACTTCGAGGTATCGATCACCACGCCTGTGCCCACCGTCTGACCAGCCAGCGAGGTGCCTCCTCCCCGGACCGTCATCGGAACTTTCAGCTCGTGGCAAGAGCGCACCACCAGCTCGAGGTCCTCGGGCTCCTTAGGGATGGCGACCAGCAGCGGCTCCATCCGGTAGATACTAGCGTCGGTGGCGTAGAGCTCCCGGGCGAACGGCTCGCTCAGAAGCTCACCGCGAAACTCCGGATCCAGAAGCTCTTTGAGCGCGAGCCTCAACTCGTTACGATCACCGATCGTGGTGGACGTTGTGGACATCGACGAAAACCTCCCAAAGCGGGTCATCAAGACATCGGCTACAGCCCACCCTATGCGGCGCGACTTCAACCGACGATAGAAAGAAGACCGACCCGCCCCACCACCTCAATGAGGCTCCGGTGGTGCGGGCCGGTCTTCCAGAGCAAGAACGCTCTGGCGAACCGTGGCGCTCCATACTCTCGTACCGAGACTAGCTGGTCTGCTCGCTCCGCACGAAGTGCACTAGACTCCAGATCTCGTCGGAGCTCAAGATACCTTCCCAAGGGGCCATCCCGGTACCGTCGATCCCGTAAGCGGTGGTGCGGTAGACCCCGAGATCGAGGGCTCCGTACTTATACTCTCCGGACTTGTGGAGGTTGCGAGGCGGAGGGTCGAGAGCCGCAGCAGCGGGCCCGCCACCGGATCCGTCTTCCCCGTGGCAGGAGGCGCAGTTCGTAACGAAGAGCTCCCTACCGAGTGCGATAGAGTCGGGGGACGACTCTACCACTTCCATCGTCATGACCTCTTCGTAGCCTTCCATGCCTTCAGCATCGGCGAGGTCCTCCAGCGGATCGCCGGTAGGAGGCTCTCCCTGGGCTGCTTCGGAAGGCGCTTCTTCAGCAGCTTCCTCGCTCTGCTCGGCAGTCTCTTCAGGCTGCTCTGCAGGAGCGGTGGTCGTCGTTGCGGCAGGTGTAGTCTCCGCGGTCGTTCCGGACTGGGTGCAGCCGGTGAATACCAACATTGATGAAATCAGGATGGCGCCTAGCCATCTTTGAAAACCCACTTTATAGGCCTCCTTTTCTAAATCACAAGGCTCCAGGCTCCCAAGAGGTCTCGACAAACGTCTCGACCGTCCCTCTCCTTGGCCTCTACTTGCGGGTTGCTATGCTTACGCTGTCGCGTACCCCTCAAGCCATTTTGTTCAAGATGCAGGCTTCCTTGCTCGGATCCCGTTTCCTTCTAGGAGTATTTCACCAACCTTCAAGAGAGAAACGGGACCGGTAGCTCTACCGGTCCCGGTAGAGACGTCCCAGTAGATCCTGAGCCCGATCCGGCCCGGAACTGTCAGCTTCGCGTTGGAGCGCACCGCAGCAGCCCACGATCCCGTCTCGGAGACTCTCCAAGCTGACCCCGCGCTGTTCCGGTTCCGGGTCTAGAGCCACCAGAAGGCGGTCGGTCAAACGCCGGAAAGCCGAGCGGGCAGCTGCACCGGTAGGCGCCCTCTGGAGGAGCGCTTCGCGAATGCGTCCCGGGCGTAGGTCGGCCGTCCCGAAACCCGTTACGGTCGAGCCGGTGCAAGCGAACAAGAAAGTGGCCGCCAAGGAATAGAGATCCTGCGTAAGTTCGCTCGCGGCCCCGGTCTCGCGCTCGGGAGCGGAAAAGCCCGGAGTGTACGCCGTATACCCTTCGATGGGAAGGCTCCCCACCGGACCGGCGAGCCCTAGATCGACGAAGCGCAGCCGCCCTTCGTCGTCGAGCAGAAGGTTCTGCGGTTTGATATCGCCCAGTACGATGGGCGGGCTACAGGTCTGCTGCAGATAGCTTAGGAGAGCGCCCGCTTGAGACAAAAAAGAGAGCGCTTCGCTTAGCGAGAGGGGCCCCCGCTGGGCCACCAGCCGGTCCAGAGTTATCCCGCGAACCCAATCCATGGCTAAGAAGTAGTCGGCCCCCTCGGCCTGAAACTCTATCAACCTCGGGAGAGCCGAGTGACTCAAAGACTGCAAGAGCGAGGCCTCCCTCACGATGTGCGCATTGAAGGCGCGATAAACGCGGTCGTTCCAGCCCTGAGTCGAGACCACTTTCAGAGCCACCAGCGCGCGGGGGCCTTGGGCTAAATAGACCGAACCGAACTCTCCCCGCCCCAAGATCGAGAGCACCCGATACCGCCCGTGACAGACGGTCTGACCGGGCTCGATCCGATGTCCACCAGAGCTCATGAGATCGCTGTTCCCCAAAAGGCATACTCTTCCCCTTGTCGAAGATCGAAGCCATTCCGAGGCCCCGGCGGATCGATGGTGCCTCGTTACGACGAAACCTTTTAGGAGTTCCAAAATGCGTACTTTATCGTATCTTCCAGGCTGGTTCCGGCTACTCGTAGTCAGTTCCGTCATGGTCGTAAGTTACGGCCTTTTCACCCTCGACTGCACGAAATCCACCGCCCAGACCGACGAGGTGGTGCTCCAAGCCCACGAGCTGCACGACACTCTCTGGCTCGACCGAGTGCCCGAGATGATGCACGACAGTTGGCAGGGGTACCTGTTCACCCCCGACAACGTGGGGCTCTCCATCCACGCCGAGTCGGCGTTCAAGCTCACCCTA